>JBEQUF010000138.1:0-16015 GCA_040349295.1 Actinomycetota bacterium
GCCGGCGCACCAGCACACCCCCCGCCGAGAACTCGCGCCTCACAGCGCACTCACACCCGGATCGTACCCGGATCTCAGCGTTGCAGACTTAGATTCCACTGCTAGACTGGCGTGCTGGCACTCGGCGCGTTAGAGTGCCAACCGCAAGCACAAGTCTGTCACAAGGGTGGAGGTCAACGCATGAATCTGCAGCCGCTTGGCGATCGCCTGATCGTCGAGGTCCTCGAGGAAGAGGAGACGACGAGCAGCGGCATCGTGCTTCCGGACACGGCCAAGGAGAAGCCGCAGCGGGGCAAGGTCCTCGCCGTCGGCCCCGGCGCCCGTGACGACAACGGCAACCATGTCGCGATGGACCTGGACGAGGGCGACGAGATCGTCTTCTCCAAGTACGGCGGCACCGAGATCAAGGTCGGCGTGGACGAGTTCCTGATCCTGCGCGAGAGCGATGTGCTCGCAAAGGTCGTCGGGACGCGCGAGCCGGCGAACGCGTAGGAGGACTGACCAACCAATGGCTCACAAGGAGCTGAAGTTCAACGAGGATGCCCGGCGCGCGCTCCAGCGCGGCGTGGACACCCTCGCCGACGCGGTCAAGGTCACCCTTGGCCCGAAGGGCCGGTACGTCGTGCTCGACAAGAAGTTCGGCGCGCCGACCATCACGAACGACGGCGTCACGATCGCTCGCGAGATCGAGGTCGAGGACGTCTTCGAGAACCAGGGCGCCCAGCTCGTCCGCGAGGTCGCGACGGCCACCAACGACGTGGCCGGCGACGGCACGACGACGGCCACCGTGCTCGCGCAGGCGATCGTCCGCGAGGGCCTGAAGAACGTCTCGGCCGGCGCGAACCCGATGGGGCTCAAGCGGGGCATCGAGGCGGCCGTCGAGGCCGTCGTCGAGAACCTCAAGGCCAACTCGAAGCCGGTCTCGGGCAAGGAGGACATCGCGCGCGTCGCGACCGTCTCCTCGCGCGACCGCGAGATCGGCGACGTGATCGCCGACGCGATCGAGAAGGTCGGCAAGGACGGCGTCGTGAACGTCGAGGAGGGCCAGACCCTCGGTCTCGAGCTCGAGTTCACGGAGGGCATGCAGTTCGACAAGGGCTACCTCTCGCCGTACATGGTCACCGACGCCGAGCGCATGGAGGCCGTCCTCGAGGAGCCGTACATCCTGGTCGCGAACCAGAAGATCGGCGCCGTCAAGGACCTCCTGCCCGTGCTCGAGCAGGTCATCCAGGCCGGTCGCCCGCTGCTGATCGTGGCGGAGGACGTCGAGGGCGAGTCGCTCGCGACGATCGTCGTCAACAAGCTGCGCGGCACCTTCCAGGCCGTCGCCGTCAAGGCGCCGGGCTTCGGCGATCGCCGCAAGCGCATGCTCGAGGACATCGCGATCCTCAGCGGCGGCGAGGTGATCACCGAGGAGATGGGCCTCAAGCTCGAGAACACGAAGCTCTCGCAGCTCGGCAAGGCCCGCCGCGTCGTCGTCGACAAGGACTCGACGACGATCATCGACGGTGCCGGCGACTCCGAGGCGATCAAGGGCCGCATCAAGCAGCTGAAGTCCGAGATCGAGAACACCGACTCCGACTTCGACCGCGAGAAGCTCCAGGAGCGCCTCGCGAAGCTGTCGGGCGGCGTCGCGGTCGTCAAGGTCGGCGCGTCGACCGAGACCGAGATGAAGGAGAAGAAGCACCGCGTCGAGGACGCGCTCCAGGCCGCCCGCGCGGCGCTGGAGGAGGGCCAGGTCCCGGGTGGCGGCGTCGCGCTGATCAACGCGGCCGACTCCGTCAAGGACGACGTCCTCGGCAAGCTCGACGGCGACGAGCGGACCGGCGCGCAGATCATCCTGCGCTCGCTCGAGGAGCCGCTCCGCCAGCTCGCGTACAACGCGGGCCTCGAGGGCTCGATCGCGGTGCAGAGCGTCCGGACCGCCGAGAAGGGCTTCGGCCTGAACATCGACACGGGCGAGGTAGAGGACCTGCTCAAGTCGGGCATCGGCGATCCGACGATGGTCACCCGCTCGGCGCTGCAGAACGCCGCGTCGATCGCGAAGAACATCCTCACCACCGAGGCGATCGTCGCCGAGGCGCCCGAGAAGGCCGGCGCCGCGATGGGCGGCGGCATGCCGGACATGGGCGGGATGATGTAGGGACTCCCGCGCGCGGCTCGCCGCGCTCGGGATCGCAGGAACAAAAGGGCGGAGACCTCGGTCTCCGCCCTTTTTTCATGGCCGGAAATGCGAAGGGCCGCCAGCAGGCGGCCCTTCGATCCACTTGGGGAGTGGGGAGGTGGGTACCCCAGATATCGGCAGGTTTCGGCGGGGCTTTAGCCCCTCTTTCAGAACCCGTACCGCTGCTCTTGCCAGTAGTCGGCCTCGTTGTGGTAGCCGTAGCGCTCCCAGAAGCCGGGCTTGTCGATCGACGAGAGCTCGATCCCGGTCAGCCACTTGGCGCTCTTCCAGAAGTACTTCGACGGGACGACGAGCCGGACCGGCCCGCCGTGCTCGGCGGTCAGCGGCGCCCCGTCGGCCTCGTAGACGACGAGCGCGTGCTCGTCGTCGCGGAGCGAGGCGATCGGGACGTTCGTCGTGAAGCCGTGCTCGGCGTGCTCGATGACGAAGTTCGCGGTCGGCTTCGGCCGGCAGAGCTTTTCGAGCTCGCGCCAGTGGACGCCACGGAACTGCGCGTCGAAGCGGCTCCAGCGGGTGACGCAGTGGATGTCCGTCGTCACGTCGGTCGCCGGCAGCGCGCGCAGCTCGTCGTAGGTGAGCGAGAGCTCCTGCTCGACCTCGCCGTACACGCGCAGCGTCCAGGTCGCGACGTCGACCTCCGGCACCTCGCCGGCGTGGAGCACCGGCCACTTCTCCGTGAAGTACTGCCCGGGCGGGAGGCGCGCCGGGTCGAAGCCCGCAGCGCGAACCTTGTCCTCCGCCTTGGATCGGAAGAGGGGCATCGGTTCCTAGACTAGACGGGATGGACGTCGCGACACGGCCTCGCGCCTTCGTCCGGGTCGCCGGCCCGGATGCGCAGGACTACCTCAACCGGATGGTGTCGAACGACGTGACCGCGATCGAGCCGGGTGCGGCGCGGCCGGCGCTGCTCCTGACGCCGAAGGCCCGCGTGATCGCGCCGCTCGTCGTCTGGCGTCGCGGCGACGAGGACTTCCTCGTCCTGACGGAGCCCGAGCTCGGCGAGGCCGTGCGCGTGCACCTGACGCGGATGCGGCTGCGGGCGAGGTGCGAGATCGAGCTCGAGGAGCACGACTCGGTCGTCGTCTTCGGCGACGACTCGGTCGGCTTCGCGACCGACTTTCCGGATGCGCGTGAGGCGGTCGACGCAGGGCTTGCGCCGACGCTCTCCGACGAGGCGCTCGAGCAGCGTCGCGTCGCGGCGGGCGTCCCGCGCTGGGGCCGCGAGATCGACGATCGCGTGCTGCCGGCCGAGGCGGGCCTCGAGGCGACGCACATCTCGTTCGACAAGGGTTGCTACCCGGGACAGGAGCCGGTCGCCCGGCTGCACTACCGCGGCCATCCGAACCGCGGCCTGCGCGTGCTCCAGCTCGACGCGGTGCCGGCGTACGACGCCGAGCTCGTGCACGACGGCAAGGTCGTCGGCCGGGTGACGAGTGCGGTGCAGACCGACGACGGCGTCGTCGCGCTCGCCTACGTGCGCGTCGAGGTGCCGGATGACGCGCCGCTCGCGCTCGCTTGAGCCGGCCGAGTGGTGGTCGGTCCGGCCGGCGCGCTCCCTGAAGCCGGCGACGTATCGCTGCCCGCTCTGCGGGCTCCGTCTGCACGCGATGAGCGCGCACATGCTGATCGCGCCCGAGGGCGATCTCTCGCGCCGGCGGCACGCGCACGCCGAGTGCGTGCGTGCCGCGCAGCTCCCCGGGCCGCCCCGCCGCCCGTGGTGGCGCATCTGGTGAAGGTGGCGCTCGCGCTCGCCGCGTACGTCGCGGCGGTCGGCACCGTCGTCTGGTCGATCGGCGGCGTGCCCGCGTCGCGCGATCTGCTCGTCCCCGTCCTGCTGGGCGGGATCGCGGCCGCCTCGGCGACGAGCGTCGCCCGCTTGCGCCGTGTCGTCGGCGCCCTGCTCGTCGACTGGGCGCCGTTCGTGCTCTCGCTCTGGCTCTACGACCTCGTGCGTGGCTTCGCCGACGGTAACTGGATGCCGGTCCACGTCCGGCCGCAGATCCGGGTCGACGAGTGGATCGGCTTGGGCAGCGTCCCGACCGTCTGGCTGCAGGACCGGCTCTGGGGCGGCATCGAGGCGATCCACTGGTGGGACTACGCCGCGTGGGCCGTCTACATGTCGTACTTCTTCGTGCCGACGCTCGTGCTCGCGGTGCTCTGGCTCCGCGACCGCGCGCTGTTCCGGCGGCTGGCGGCGATGGTCGTCGGGCTCGCCGTCGCCGGCTGCGCGACCTACGTCCTCTTCCCGGCCGCGCCGCCGTGGTGGGCCTATCGGCACGGCGCCCTGCCGCCCGTCCACCGGATCATCCCGACCGTGAACGCGCACGTGCCGGTGATCGCCTTCCAGCCGCTGTGGGAGACGGGCACGCAGTACGCGAACGACGTCGCCGCCGTGCCCTCGCTGCACGGCGCGTACACGCTCCTCGTCGTCCTCTTCCTGCTGCCACGCCTCCGGTCCAGGTGGCGTCACCTGCTCTGGCTCTACCCGGCGGCGATGGCGTTCGTCCTGGCCTACACGGGCGAGCACTACGTCTCCGACGTCCTGCTCGGCTGGGTCTACGCGGTGGCGATGTACCTCGCGGTCGAACGGATCGCGCTGCCCCGGCTACACTTGGCAGTCCCGAGGCGCCCGTAGCTCAGGGGATAGAGCGCTGCCCTGCGGAGGCAGAGGTCGCATGTTCGAATCATGCCGGGCGCACTTCAGCTTTTCAGGCCGTCGCGCACGCACTGCTGGAGCGCCGCGCCGAGCAGCTTCTTCGCCTGACACGCGAGCACCGTCGCCTGGACGTCCTTCTGTGCGGCCGTCCCCTTGTCGGGAAGCAGCTTCGTCAACACCTTCGAGAGGCACGCTGCGAAGGCTGCGGACGGGAATGCGATGCCTGCGGCCTTGCAGCTGTTGAACGCCGCCAGCTGCTCGCCGTTCCAACCGGCGACGGAGGCGGCTGCCGCCGCCGCTGCGACGCACGCCTTGAACGCGTCGGTCCGCTCGGCGAGCCCGCTCGCCTTGCAGCCGTCCAGCGCCGCCTGGTCGGCGGCGCTCGGCGCAGGCCCCGTCGGCGAACCGGCCTTGAGGCAGCTCTGGAACGACGGCGTGTTCTCGGCGAGACCCTTCGCCTTGCAGGCGGCGACGGCCGCCTGCTGTCCCGGCGCGTACTGGTTCGGCTTCTGCCCCTTGGCCGCGTCGGCGGCCTTGACGCACGCATTGAACGCGTCGGAACCGACCTTCAGCCCCTGCGCCTGGCACGCCTTGAAGCTCGGCGTGGGCGGCGGCCCGGGTTGGGAGGGCGGCGGGCCCTGCGTCGGCGCCGGTCCCGGCGGCTGCCCTGGCCCGCCGAGCAGCTTCGCGATGCACTGGTTGAAGGCGTCCGAGCCCCGCGCGAACCCCTGCGCCTTGCACGCGTCGATCGCCGCCTGCTGCTGGGCGGTCGGGGGAGGCGGCGGCGGCTGGTCGGAGGTGCGCGCGGCGGCCGGACCGGCGGTGAGTCCGAGCGCGATCGCAGCGAGAGCGAGGCGGTGCACCGCGCGAGTATCTCCGGCCCGTGTCAGTCTGGCAAGCAGGTCATGTCGGGCGGATGTAACGAATCGAGCCCACCGATCCATCTGATGGACATGAGATCCGATGCAGAGCTGATGCGGGCGGCGAAGGCCGATCCCGCCGCGTTCCGGGAGCTCTACGACCGGTACGCAACGCAGATCCACGGGTTCCACCTGCGGCGCACGCGCGACGTGCACGCGGCGCACGACCTGACCGCCGAGACGTTCGCGCAGGCGTGGCTGTCTCGCCGGACGTTCCGCGACCGAGCCGGCGGCAGCGCCGGGCCGTGGCTCGTCGGCATCGCGAGGCACGTCGTCGCACAATCCGTGCGGCGGCGGCGAATCGAGCTCGCGGCATGCACGAAGCTCGGGATGCTCGAGCGGCTCGACGAGCCGCGCGCGGCGGCCGAGCCCGACGACCGCTGGCTCGAGGGGCTCGACGAGGCGCTCGCCGAGCTGCCGGACGGCGAGCGGGACGCGCTGCAGCTTCGCGTCGTCGACGGCCTGCCGTACGACGCCGTCGCCACGAGCCTCGGCACGACGCCGGGCGCAGCACGCGTCCGGGTAACCCGCGGTCTCGGGCGGCTCAGGGAACGACTCATCGACGGACGGGAGGCAGTGTGATGGAGAACGAGCTGATGCGTCTCGGCGACGCCCTGGAGCTGGCGGCGCGCAGGGACATCGAGCGGCGGCCCCGCCGCCTGCGCAAGCGGTGGACGGTCGCCGTGGTCGCGCTGGCGATCCTCGTCCCCGCAGGTGCCTACGCCGGTGAGCGGCTGATCTCGAACGACGAGGTGGCGGCGTCGATGCCGCAGGGCACGCTCGCGCTCGCGGGCACGGAGCCGACGTGCACGACGGTCACGGCCGGCGTGGAGTACACGTGCACGCTCGCGAAGGCGCCGGCGCCCGAGGTCTCGGACTGGCTGAACACCGTCGAGCCGACGGTCGACGCGACGAAGCACGTCAACGGCGGCTGCCGCTCGCTGAACAGCGCCGGCACGCACTGGGAGTGCTACCTCGGACAGACGGCGGTCGACCAGAAGATCATCGGCGCCTCGTTCCTCGGGGAGTACGCCCCGTCTCCGGGCGTCGGCTAGACCGCACCGGAACCCGCAACCGGGTTGCAACGACGTTGCAACCCGGTTGCTGCTCCGGACTACGTGAGCGGCTCGCCGGTCTCGAGGAGCGTCTTGAGGCCCGAGAGCACGAAGCTCCAGCCGCCGGCGACGCTCTGCGCCGTCGCCGGCGAGGCGTCGAGCCGGTCGTGCACGACGGTCAGCTTCGTGATCCCGCCGTCCTTCGGCTCGAGCTCCCACGTCACGCGGCTCGCGGGCTCCCCCGCCGTCGCCGGGTCGTAGTGGGCCGTCCAGCCGTGCGAGAGCTTCCGCGGCGGGTCGTACTCGAACACGGGCCCGGTGACGAGCGCGGTTCCCTCGCCGTCCGTGCCGTCGTACCGCTCCGCGCTCACGCGCACGTGTGAGCCGAAGAAGTACTGCTGCGTGAACTCCGGCGTCGTGATCGCCTCCCAGACCTGCTCGGGCGTCGCCTTGATGAACACCGAGTAGACCTGCGTCGTCGTTTCCTGCGCCGTCGCTGTCATGCCAGCCGCTCCCCGGTCTCGAGCAGCGTCTTCAGCCCGCTCAGCACCAGCATCCAGCCGGTGCCGCTGACGCTCTGCGCGGTCTTCGGCGCGCCGTCGAGCTTGTCGTGGACGACGGTGAGGAGCGTGGTGCCGTCCTCCTGCGGGGCGATCTCCCAGGTGACGCGGCTCTCGTCCTCGGCCGCCATCTCCGGGTCGTACATCGACCGCCAGCCGTGGACGAGCCGCCGCGGCGGGTCCCATTCGGCGATCGGGCCCGACGTGACGAGCTCGCCGCGGTTGTTGATCCAGGTGCGGCCCTCCGCACTGATCTCGATGCGCTGGCCGTAGAAGTACTGCTCGGTGAATTCCGGCTTCGTGATCGCGTCCCACACCTGCTCGGGCGTCGCCTTGATGAAGACGGAGTAGACCTGGGTCGTCAGCGCCTGTTCGGTCATCGTGGTCATGCTGTCTCCTCCAGCTCGTGCTTGAGATCGGCGAGCGCCTTGACCTGACGCTCCGTGTACTTGTCGATCCACCGGTCGTGGATCAGCCGGATCGGGACGGGGTTGAGGAAGTGGAGCTTCTCCCGGCCGGAGCGGCGGGCGACGACGAGGCCGGCCTCCTCGAGCACGCGCAGGTGCTTCATGACGCCGAACCGCGTCATCTCCAGCTCCGACTCGAGCTCGGTGAGCGTACGGCCGTCGCGCTCGAAGAGCCGGTCGAGGAGGTGGCGGCGGGTCGGATCCGCGAGTGCCTTGAAGACGCGGTCGTCGTCGTCCATGCCGGGAGAATAGGTGACTAAATGGTCACATGTCAAGGAGGCGTCTCCTACGACGCGAACCAAGGGAGTCGATGGCCGACATCCCGGATCGGATCGTTCTCGAGCGCGACCTCGACGTCACCGGGCGGCACAACCGCATCTGGCTTCGGCGCGCGATCCTCGGACTGCTCGTCGCCTTTCTCGTCCTCGGGGCCTTCGACGTCTTCGGTCAGAGGCCGCAGGCGACGACGACCGACTCGGCCGCCGCGTCGGTCGAGCTCTCTGCGCCGACGCGCCTCCGCGGCGGCCTCCTCTGGCAGGCGCGCTTCACGATCACCGCGCACCGCGAGATCCGGAACGCGGTGCTGCAGCTCTCGCCCGGCTGGCAGGAGGGCATGCAGATGAACACGATCGAGCCGTCGCCGCTCGGCCAGGGCAGCCGCGACGGCGACCTGCTCCTCACGCTCGGCCACATCCCGGCGGGCAAGAAGTTCCGGCTCTTCATGGAGTTCCAGGTGAACGCGACGAACGTCGGCCGGCGGCGCGCCGACGCGACGCTCTACGACGGCGGGACGAAGCTCGTGCAGATCGATCGGCGACTGACGGTGTTCCCGTAATGGACATCGTCGGCCGCGGCGTCGTCGTCTTCTTCTTCCTCTACGTCCTGATGCGGATCATGGGGCGCCGCGAGCTGTCGACGCTCGAGCCGTTCGACCTCATCCTCCTGATCATCCTCGGCGACGCGGTGCAGCAGGGGCTCACGCAGGACGACTACTCGCTCACGGGGGCGATGCTCGCCGTCGGGACGATCGGCGCGCTGCAGGTCGGGATGTCGTACACGAACTGGCGCTTCCCGAGGCTGCGGCCGTGGCTCGACGGGCAGCCGATCGTCGTGCTGCGCGACGGCGAGCCGATCGAGCCGAACATGAAGCGCGAGCGCCTGACGGTCGACGATCTCGCCGAGGCGGCGCGCAGGGAGGGGATCGCCCATCTGAGCGACGTCGCGTGGGCCGTCATGGAGACGAGCGGCGAGATCAGCTTCATCAAGAAGTCCGACGCATGACGCTGCAGCTGAGCGAGGCCGACGTCGCACGCCTGCTGACGCCGGCGGACGCCGTCACCGTGATCGAGGCGTGCTTCGAGCGGATGGCGCGCGGCTCCGTGCACAACAAGCCCCGCTACCGGCTGCCGCTCGAGCACGGCGCGCTCGCCGTCATGGCAGCAAGCGATCTCGAGCTCGGCTACGCGGGCGCGAAGGTCTATGCGGCCTCCGGCGCCGGCGCACGCTTCTCGGTTCTGCTCTTCCGCGCCGACGCGTCGGAGCTCGTCGCCGTGATCGAGGCCGACAAGCTCGGACAGCTCCGCACCGGCGCCGCCAGCGGCGTCGCCGCGAAGCATCTGGCGAAGGACGGAGCGACGACGCTCGGCGTCATCGGCTGCGGCTGGCAGGCGGAGACGCAGGTCGAGTGCATCCGCGCCGCCCTGCCGACGATCGAGCGGACGATTGCCTACTGCCGCACGCGCGAGACGCTCGACGCGTTCTGCGAGCGGTTCGACTGCGAGCCCGGCGAGGCGGCGAGCGACGCGGGGGCCTGCGACGTCGTCGTCACCGTCACCGGCTCACGCGATCCCGTCCTGCGCGGCGACTGGCTGCGGCCGGGCGCGCTCGTCTGCGCCGTCGGCGCGAACGACGGCCACCGTCGGGAGCTCGACCAGGCGGTGCTCGAGCGTGCGAGCTTCGTCTGCTGCGACTCGGTCGAGGATGCGCGGCTCGAGTCCGCGGACCTGATCGAGCCGATCGCGGGCGGTGCGCTCGACTGGCTCGAGGTCTACGAGCTGCAGCAGGTCGTCGCCGGCGAGGTCGAGGGCCGGGAGGACGAGGGCGACATCGTCGTCTTCAAGTCGAACGGCCTCGCTGCCTGGGACGTGGCCGTTGCGGCCCGCGTCGCCGAGCTCGCTACGCAGGCCTGAAGGTCTCGCGCGCCGCCTCGACGTCGTGCTCGCCGAGCGCGCGGACGAGCTCGGGGCGGTCGAGGAGCCGGAGCTGCTGCTCGCGCGAGAGGCGATTCTGGACGTAGCGGTCGGTGAAGATGTCGGCGACCGAGCGGCCGCGCCGGTGCTCCCGCGTCAGGTAGGTGACGACCTGCTCCTCGGCAGAGGACCGCGAGAAGAGGAACGAGAACGGGTTAGCGAGACGGCGCACGACGCGATCCTACTGCGGGCCACTCGAGATTGGCATCCGGTATCGGGTCGCCGTGCGGATCGTGCGTGGGGAAGCCGAGCGCCTTGTCGATTCGCGCCTCGAGCTCCTCGGAGAGGACATGCTCCAGCCGGTCGGCCTCGTCGTGGACGTCGTCCACGTGCACGCCGAGCGTCTCGGCGAGGTACAGCTCGAGCAGCCGGTGGTGCCGGATCACCTCGAGCGCGACCCGCTCGCCGTCGGGCGTCAGCGTGCAGCCGCGATACGGCGCGTGCTCGGCGAGGCCGAGCGCCGCGAGCTTCTTGACCATCGCCGACGCCGATGCCGCGGAGACGCCCTGCGCCTGCGCGAGCGCCGTCACGCTCACCGGCTCGCTGATCTGGCCGAGCTTGTAGATCTCGCGCAGGTAGTGCTGGATCGCCTCGCTGAGCGGCTCCTTCGACACGGTCTCACTGTAGGCCACTAGCGTTCACCGTCCATGCGCATCCGTGTCGGATTCAGCGCCGATCCCGACGACGCCTTCATGTTCTGGGGGCTCGCGTCCGGGACGACGAACGCGCGCGGCTACGAGTTCGAGCCCGTGATCGAGGACATCCAGACGCTGAACGCGTGGTCGCACGAGGGGCGGCTCGAGGTGACGGCCATGTCCCTCGCCACCTACCCGCTTGTGACGAATCGTTACATGCTCCTGCCGCACGGCGCGAGCATGGGCTCGGGGTACGGCCCCATCGTCGTCGCGCGCGAGCAGCGCTCGCTCGACGAGCTGCGCGAGACCGAGATCGTCGTCCCCGGCACGGGGACGACCGCGTACCTCGTGCTCCGCATGGCCCTCGGCGGCGACTTTCCGCACCGCGAGGCGCGTTTCGACGAGATCCTGCCGGCGGTCGTCGCCGGCGACGCCGCCGCCGGCCTGCTCATCCACGAAGGCCAGCTCACGTACGCCGACCACGGGCTCGTCAAGTGCCTCGACCTCGGCGAGTGGTGGCTCCTCGAGACCGGGCTGCCCCTGCCGCTCGGCGTGAACACGGTCCGCCGCGACCTCGGCGCCGAGGTGACGCGTGAGGTCTCGGCGATCCTCCGCGAGTCGATCGACGCGGCGCTCGAGCATCGCGACGCCGCGCTCGAGTACGCGCTCGGCTTCGGGCGCGGCATGGACGTCGAGCGCGGCGACGAGTTCGTCGGCATGTACGTGAACGAGCTGACGCGCGACTACGGCGACGAGGGCCGGGCAGCGGTCACCGAGCTGCTGCAGCGCTCGGGCCATGCAGCGGACGTGGAGTTCGCCGGATGAGCCGGGCCGTCGTTCTCGCGGGGGTGCGGACGCCGGTCGGCCGGTTTGGGGGTGGGTTGTCGGGTGTGCGGCCGGATGATTTGGCGGCGGTTGTGATCAGGGAGGTCGTGGAGCGGTCGGGTGTGCCCGCCGGTGAGATCGAGGATGTGTGGTTTGGCTGTGCGAATCAGGCGGGGGAGGACAACCGCAATGTGGCGCGGATGGCGGCGTTGTTGGCGGGGTTGCCGGAGTCGGTTGCCGGGGTGACGGTCAACCGGTTGTGTGCGTCGGGGTTGTCGGCTGTCGTGGGGGCGTGCCATGCGGTTGTTGCGGGTGACGGTGATTTGTTCGTGGCGGGTGGGGTGGAGTCGATGTCGCGGGCGCCGTTTGTGATGGCGAAGCCGGATCGGGCGTTCCCGCGCGGCAACCAGACGGTCTATGACACGCATCTGGGGTGGCGGTTCCCGAACCCGGCGATGGAGGCGATGTTTCCGTTGGAGTCGATGGGTGAGACGGGGGAGAACGTCGCCGAGCGGTATGGGGTGTCGCGGGAGGAGCAGGATGCGTTTGCGGTCGAGTCGCAGCGGCGTTGGGCGGCGGCGGACTTTTCCGAGCAGATCGTCCCGGTTGGTGATTTGAGCGTGGATGAGCATCCGCGGCCGGAGACGACGTTGGAGAAGCTCGCTTCCCTGAAGCCGGCGTTCCGTACGGGCGGCACGGTGACGGCCGGCAACTCGTCGGGGATCAACGACGGTGCTGCTGCGCTGGTGGTCGCCTCCGAGGAGAAAGCGGAACAGCTCGGGATCGAGCCGTTGGGTGTTTTTGTCGGTTCGGCGGCGGCGGGCGTCGATCCGCGGGTGATGGGCATCGGGCCGGTGCCGGCGGTCAGGAAGCTGCTCGACCGCACCGGTGTCCAGGTTGGAGACCTCGATCTCGTCGAGCTGAACGAGGCATTCGCCTCGCAGAGTGTCGCGGTGATCCGTGAGCTCGGCCTCGACCCCGCCCGGGTGAACGTCAACGGTGGCGCGATCGCGATCGGCCACCCCCTCGGCATGTCCGGCGCCCGCCTGGTCGTCTCACTCCTCCACGAGCTCCGCAAGCGCAACGGCCGCTACGGCCTCGCCACCCTCTGCGTCGGCGTCGGCCAAGGCCAAGCCGCACTCTTCGAGCGCTAGCCCCAGACCTCGTCGGCGACCTCGACGATGCGTCGCAGCTTCGCGACCTGCTCGTCGTAGGTGAGGTCGTTGCCCTCCGACGTCGACGAGAAGCCGCACTGCGGCGACAGGCAGAGCTGGTCGACGTCGACGAACTGCGACGCCTCGTCGATCCGCCGCAGCAGCAGCTCGCGGTCCTCGAGCGCGCCGCGCTTCGTCGTCACGAGACCGAGCACGACCTGCTTGCCCTTCGGCAGCAACCGCAGCGGCTCGAAGCCGCCCGAGCGCTCGTCGTCCCACTCCATGAAGAAGCCGTCGACGTCGAGCTCGTTGAAGAGCGCCTCGGCGACGAAGTCGTAGGAGCCCTCGGCCGCCCACGAGGACCGGAAGTTGCCGCGGCACATGTGGGTCGTCACCGCCATCTCGGCGGGCCGGCCCGCGAGCGCCTCGTTGATGTGGTGGATGTACTCGACGTGCTGCCGCTCGGGATCGCCGCCGATCGAGGCGACGTACTCGCGCTGGTGCGGGTCGTTGAGATACGCGAGGCTCGTGTCGTCGAGCTGCAGGTACGTGCAGCCGAGCTCGCCGAGCCGGCGCACCTGCTCGCGGTACGCCGCGGTCAGGTCGGACCAGAACCCGTCGAGCGTCGGGTAGACGGACTCGTCGATCGACGCCTTGCCGCCGCGGTAGTGGACCATGCTCGGCGACGGGATCGTCAGCTTCGGGACGTTCGTCGTCACGCAGTCCCGCAGGAACGAGAACGCGTCGCCGAAGATCGTCTCCGACACGCCGAGCCTGCCCTCCACGTGCAGGGCGGCCGGTGTGAACTCGATCTCGCCGTCGGGATTGAAGAAGCGCACGGCGATGTGGCCGCTCTCCTTCGTGATCCCGTCGAGCGCGTAGATGAAGTCCATGTGCCACGACGCGCGGCGGAACTCGCCGTCGGTCGCGGAGCGCAGGCCGACCGACTCCTGCATCCGCACGACGTCGCGGATCGCCTCGTCCTCGAGGGCGCGCAGCTCGGCGTCGTCGATCGCGCCGGCGGCATGCGACTCGCGCGCTGCGAGAAGCTGCGGCGGCCGCAGGAGGCTGCCGACGTGGTCGGCTCGAAACGGAGGCCGGTCGCGCTGCGCCATCTACGCGGGCCTGTACCCGAGGCGCGACGAGATCTCACTCGCGGTCGCACGCAGCCGCCGGCTCCAGCGCGTGACCAGCTCGTCGACGCCGAGCATGGCCGAGTGGACGGCGAGGTTGATCGCCGCCGCCGCGTGGCCGTCGTGCGCGAGCACCGGCGCCGCGAGCGAGCGCAGACCGTAGGCGAGCTCCTCGTTGTTGAGGCTGTAGCCCTGCTCGCGGATCCGCTTCAGCTCGGCGAGCAGCGCCGTCCGCGTCGTCAGCGTGTTCGGGCCACGGCGGACGAGCTCGGTCCGCGCGAGCCGGTCGCGCTGCTCGTCGGGCGGCAGGTAGGCGAGCAGCACCTTGCCGAGCGACGTGCAGTACGCCGGCAGGCGCGCGCCGACGTGGAGGTTGAGGTCGATCTCGCGCTGCCGCGCCTGGCTGCTCCGGCAACGCTCGACGTAGACGATGTCGAGGTCGTCGAGGATCGCCATGTTGACGGTGAAGCCGGTGCCGTCGCTGAGGTCGCGCAGGTGCGGCGCCGCCACCTCGCGCAGCTCCATCGAGTTGATCGCCGAGAAGCCGAGATCGAGGACGCGCGGGCCGAGCCGGTACTTCTTCGTCGGCGCGTCCTGCTGGAGGTAGCCGAGGCTCGCGAGCGTCGCCACGTAGCGGTGCGTCGTCGAGCGGCTGAGGCCGAGGTCGCGCCCGAGGTCGCTGATTCCGATCAGCGCCCGTCCCGACCGGAACGACGAGAGGATCGCGAGCCCTCGCTCCAGCGACTGCGAGTGGTTCGGCGCGGGGTCGCCGGCGGCCATGTTCCGAATACTAGAACACTGTCTTGACAAGCGGGCAAGCAGCCGCGTAGGTTCGCGCGCATCGCACGACTCCCACGGCAAATCCAGGAGGGTCGAAATGCCTGACCGCAAGGTCACGAGACGGGAACTGCTGAAGCGCGGCGCGGTCGGCGCCGGCGGTCTCGCCGTCTCCGGTTCGCTCGCCGGCCCGGCATGGGCCCGTGGGCGCGCCGCCGAAGCGTCCACGACGATCAAGCTCGGCTTCATCAGCCCCCGCACGGGTGCGGCCTCGGGCTTCGGCGAGCCGGATCCGTACGTCATCTCGCTCGCGAAGAAGGCCTTCGGCAAGGGCCTGAAGATCGGCGGCAAGTCCTACACCGTCCAGATCATCGAGGGCGACAGCCAGTCGACGCCGGATCACTCGGCCCAGGTCGCGAACGACCTGCTGCACAACAAGAAGGTCGACATCCTGCTCGCGACCTCGACGCCGGAGACGGTGAACGCCGCCGCCGACGCCGCGGAGGCGGCCGGCGTGCCGTACATCACGACGGTCGTGCCGTGGGAGGCCTGGTACTTCGGCCGCGGCGCCAAGGATCCGACGAAGAACCCGTTCCAGTGGGGCTTCCACTTCTGCTTCGGCGTCGGGAACTTCTTCGACACGTACACGCATCTCTGGCCGCAGGTGCCGACGAACAAGAAGGTCGGCGTCATGTGGCCGAACGACGCGGACGGCAACGCGATCCGCGCGGCCCTCGGTCCGCTGCTCACGAAGGCCGGCTACACGATCGTCGACCCGGGCGCGTACCAGGACGGGACGAACGACTACTCGGCGCAGATCGCCAAGTTCAAGTCGGAGGGCGTGGAGATCTTCAACACGTTCCCGATCCCGCCCGACTTCGCGACGTTCTGGCGGCAGGCGGCGCAACAGGGATTGACGAAGCAGATCAAGATCGCGCAGATCGCGAAGACCGGTCTCTTCCCGTCGCAGGTGACCGCGCTCGGCTCGCTCGGCAACAACCTCGCGAGCGGCTGCTACTGGCATCCGACGTGGCCCTACAAGTCGTCGCTCACGGGCGTGTCGTCCAAGCTGCTCGCGACCGGCTACGAGGCGCACGCGAAGAAGCAGTGGAACCAGCAGGAAGGGCCGAGCCTCGCGCTGTTCGACGTGGCCGCCGCGGCGATGAAGGCCTCCGGCGACCCGAAGTACAAGAACGCCTTCGTGTCGGCGATGAAGAAGCTCAGGGTCGAGACGCCCGTCGGTGTCCTCGACTGGGGCAAGGCTCGCGCCGGCGTTCCGTCGAACGTCGTGCCGACCCCGATCCCGGGCGGGCAGTGGGTGAAGGCGAAGAAGTACAAGGTCGACTTCACGATCTGCGAGCACTCCGACGACAAGAAGATCCCGATCGGCGGTCACCTC
>JBEQUF010000158.1:0-4662 GCA_040349295.1 Actinomycetota bacterium
TTCGACCTCAACCCCGCCGTCTACCGGATCGCCTTCGCCGCCCTCGCCTTTGCCGGCGGCACGGGGATCCTCCTCTACGCGGCCGCCTGGCTCGTGATCCCGGAGGAGGGAGCGGCCGACTCGATCGCCGCCGCCGAGCTCCGCAAGCACCGCGAGCACCCGAGGCGGCTGCTCGGCCTGGCGCTCCTCGCGGCGATCGTCCTCGCCGTCCTCTCGTCGATCCACCTCTGGCCGAGCCCGGGCAACCTCTGGATGCTCGCGGCGATCGTCGTCGCCGCCGTCGCCTGGGCGCGCGGCCGGATCGTCCTCGGCCTCGCGCTCGGCGTCCTCGTCGTCGTCGTCGCCGGGCTGCTGCTCGCCGTCCGCGTGCCGGTCTTCGCGGGCGTCGGCGACCGCACGTACACCGACCTGCATTCGAAGTACACGCTCGGCATCGGGAAGCTGAACGTCGACCTCGCCGACGAGCAGCTGCCGAGAGGGCAGACGTTCGTCAAGGCGACGCTCGGCATCGGCGACCTGCACGTGATCGTGCCCGCGAACGCGACCGTCGACGTCGACGCGCACGTCCAGGCCGGCAACGTCGTCGCCCTCGGCCGCACCGACGACGGGACGCACGTCCACACGAGCTTCGTCGACCGGACGGGCACCGGACGGGTGATCGTGCTCGACCTGCACACGGGCCTCGGGAAGATCACGGTGGAGCGCGGGTGAGGATCCCGCAGGTCGAGCGGGCGCGCGACGAAGCGGTCGCCGCCGGCGTGTGCGCGGGTCTCGCGCGCACGCTCGGCGTCGACCCGACGTTCGTACGGCTCGTCTTCGCGCTGCTCGCGTTCGCGAGCGGCGCCGGGATCGTCGCCTACGTCGGCGCCTGGGCGCTCCTCCCGATCCCCGACGAGGAGGAGCCGCCGCGCGGACGCCGGATCGTCGGCACCGTCCTCCTCGTCTGGAGCGCGATCCTCGCCACCGGCGGGCTCGGCCTCTCGCACTCCGTGATCCTGCCGTTGCTCGTCGCGAGCGCCGGCGTCGTCCTGCTGCGTCGCGAGACGCGCTTCCTCGGCGTCGTGCTGATCGTCGCGGGGATCGCGATCTTCGTCACGCGCAACTCGAGCGGCTCCGCCGGGACGCTCCTCGCACCCGGCGCGATCGCCGTCGCGCTCGTCGTCGTCGCGGGCCCGTGGGCCTGGCGGCTCGCGAACGACCGCGCCCGCGAGGAGGAGCGTGCCGAGATGGCGGCGCGCATCCACGACTCGGTCCTGCAGACGCTGACGCTGATCCAGAAGGACCCGAGCGACGCCCGCCGCCTGGCGCGCCGGCAGGAGCGCGAGCTCCGCGGCTGGCTGTATCCGAGCACGGCCTCCGGGACGCTCGTCGACGCGGTCGACCGGGCGGCTGCGGAGATCGAGGAGCTGCACGGCGTGCGCGTCGAGGTCGTGCACACGGGCGACACGCCGCTCGACGAGCGGACGAACGCGCTCGTCCTCGCCGCCCGCGAGGCGATGACGAACGCCGCGCGCCACGCCGGCGTCGACGAGATCTCCGTCTTCGTCGAGCCGTCGTCCGTCTACGTCCGCGACCGCGGCAGCGGCTTCGACCCCGACGCGGTCGCCGCCGACCGGCGTGGACTCGCGGAGTCGATTCGCGGCAGGATGGAGCGCGTCGGCGGCAGCGCCGCCATCACGACCACGCCCGGCGAAGGGACCGAATTGGAGCTGCATCTATGAGCACGCGAGTCGTCCTGGTCGACGACCACGACCTGTTCCGGGCCGGCGTCCGCGCGCAGCTCGGCGGCGACGTCGAGATCGTCGGCGAGGCGTCGTCGGTCGCGGACGCGGTCCAGCTGATCAAGGTCGAGGACCCCGACGTGGTGCTGCTCGACGTCCATCTCGGCGACGGCAGCGGCGACGCGGTGATCGTCCAGGTCGCCCCGGAGCGGCCGGCGGTCAAGTTCCTCGCGCTGTCGGTCTCCGACGCGCCCGAGGACGTGATCGCGGTCATCCGCGCCGGTGCGCGCGGCTACGTGACGAAGGCGATCTCGGGCGAGGAGCTGACGGACGCGGTGCAGCGCGTGGCGAGCGGCGACGCCGTCTTCTCGCCGCGTCTCGCCGGCTTCGTGCTCGACGCGTTCCGCACCGGCGAGGCGACGGCGACCGACCCGGAGCTCGACCAGCTGACGGCGCGCGAACGAGAGGTGCTGCAGCTGATCGCCCGCGGTTACCGCTACAAGGAGATCGGCGTCCGCCTGCATCTCTCGCCGCGGACGGTCGAGTCGCACGTCTCCGCCGTCCTGCGGAAGCTCCAGCTCTCCTCGCGGCACGAGCTGACCCGCTGGGCCGCGGAACGCCGGTTGATCTGAGGATTCCCCGATGACGCGGGAGCCGGGGCGGGCGAGCGTATGCCCATGGAGCACAGCTTCCCGGTCCGCGTCGAGTGGGTGAACGGCCGCCAGGTCGTCGTCGGCGTGCTCGGCAAGCGTCCGCTGCGCGTCGGGGCGCCGCCGGAGTTCGACCCGGACGCCGACCCGACCGTCTGGAGCCCCGAGGATCTCCTCTGCAGCGCCCTCGCGACCTGCGTCGCCGTGACCCTCACCGGCCAGGCGGCGAAGCGCGAGGTGCCGATCGTCGACCTCGGCGTCGCCGTCACGGGCACGGTCGAGCGCGAGTTCACCGGCTTCGACGTCGAGATCGACTTCGTCACCGAGCCCGGCTTCGAGCCGCAGGCGGAGATCTGCGTCGAGCGGGCGCAGCACTGCCTCGTCAGCGACGCACTCGACGTTCCCGTGCGCTACGCGGTCCGCATGCGCGAGCTGTCGCGCTAACGTCGGCTGCAACCCAGCGCGAGAGGAGATCGAGGAGTGAGCGAGAGCGAGAATCCGGTTATCCCTGCCCCCGAACCGGCAGCGAAGCGGCCCCAGACGAACCGCGACTGGTGGCCGAGCCAGCTCGACCTGTCCGTCCTCCACCACCACTCCGCCCTCTCGAGCCCGCTCGAGCCCGACTTCGACTACCGCGAGGCCTTCGCGACGCTCGACGTCGAGGCGCTGAAGCAGGACCTCGTCGAGCTGATGACCTCCTCCCAGGACTGGTGGCCCGCCGACCGCGGCCACTACGGCGGCCTCTTCATCCGCATGTCGTGGCACGCGGCCGGCACCTACCGGACCGCGGACGGCCGCGGCGGCGGCGGCCAGGGCGCGCAGCGCTTCGCGCCGCTCAACAGCTGGCCGGACAACGCGAACCTCGACAAGGCACGCCGGCTCCTCTGGCCGATCAAGCAGAAGTACGGGCAGGCGATCTCGTGGGCCGACCTGCTCGTCTTCGCCGGCAACGTCGCGCTCGAGTCGATGGGCTTCGAGACGTTCGGCTTCGGCTTCGGGCGGCCGGACGTCTGGGAGCCGGAGGAGATCTACTGGGGCCCGGAGGACACGTGGCTCGGCGACGAGCGGTACAGCGGCGAGCGGCAGCTCGGCGGCCCGCTGGGCGCGGTGCAGATGGGCCTCATCTACGTCAACCCGGAGGGCCCGAACGGGAACCCCGACCCGCTCGCGGCGGCGCACGACATCCGCGAGACCTTCGGCCGGATGGCGATGAACGACGAGGAGACGGTGGCGCTGATCGCCGGCGGCCACTCGTTCGGCAAGACGCACGGCGCCGGGCCGGCCGACAACGTCGGCCCGGAGCCCGAGGCGGCGCCGATCGAGCAGCAGGGCCTCGGCTGGAAGAGCTCCTACGGCAGCGGCAAGGGCGCGGACACGATCACGAGCGGCCTCGAGGTGACGTGGACGTCGACGCCGTCGAAGTGGAGCCACGACTTCTTCACGAACCTCTTCGAGAAGGAGTGGGAGCTGACCGAGAGCCCGGCCGGCGCGAAGCAGTGGCGGCCGACCGACGGCTCGAACACACAGATGCTCACGACCGACCTCGCGCTGCGGTTCGACCCGGCGTACGAGCGAATCTCGCGCCGCTTCTACGAGCATCCCGAGGAGTTCGCAGGCGCGTTCGCGCGCGCCTGGTACAAGCTGCTCCATCGCGACATGGGCCCGCGCTCGCGGTACCTCGGGCCGTGGGTGCCGGAGCCGCAGCTGTGGCAGGACCCGCTGCCGGCGGCCGAGCACCCGCCGCTCGGCGAGGCCGACGTCGCGGCGCTGAAGGAGCAGATCCTCGCGTCGGGCCTCTCGATCCCGCGGCTCGTCGCGACCGCCTGGTCGGCGGCGGCCTCGTTCCGCGGCACCGACATGCGCGGCGGCGCGAACGGCGCCCGGCTCCGGCTCGCGCCGCAGAAGGACTGGGAGGCGAACGAGCCGGCCGAGCTCGCACAGGCGCTCGAGACGCTCGAGCAGGTGCGTCAGGCCTTCGGCAAGCCCGTGTCGCTCGCGGACGTGATCGTCCTCGGCGGCTGCGCCGCCGTCGAGCAGGCGGCGCGCGCCGCCGGCGTCGAGGTGACCGTCCCGTTCACGCCGGGCCGCACCGACGCGACCGAGGCGCAGACCGACATCGACTCGTTCCGCGTGCTTGAACCGCTTGCCGACGGGTTCCGCAACTATCTCCAGTCGGAGAACGGCCTCCGGGCGGAGGAGCGGCTGGTCGACCGGGCGCAACTCCTGACCCTGACCGCGCCCGAACTGACGGTGCTGATCGGCGGTCTGCGGGTGCTCGACACCAATGTCGG
>JBEQUF010000172.1:0-6756 GCA_040349295.1 Actinomycetota bacterium
CGGTCGAACGGATGCGGCACGTAGACGAGGCCGCCTTGGGCGCGGATCGCCTTGATCGTGTCGGCGAAGCTCAGGCCGCGCGGGATCTCCTCCTCCAGGAAGAGGCCGATCACCTCGCCGTCGCCGTCCGTCTTGATCTCCTCGCCCGGGATGACGATCAGGTTGCGCGAGCGTGCGCGCTCGACGGCCTCGAGCGCGCCGCCGAAGACGTTGTGGTCGGTGACCGCGATCGCGCCGAGCCCCTCCGCCTCGGCGTGGGCGAGCAGCTCGTCGACGTCGATCGAGCAGTCGTGCGACCAGCTCGTGTGCATGTGCAGGTCGACGACGATCCAGTCGCGGTTCTCGAGCGGCGGGCGCGGGGCGGGGACGCGCCGCCGGCCGGCGATCGACGTGTAGACGCTCTCGACCCGGGCGGCGAGCGCCTCGAGGCTCTCGCGCTCCGCGATCGCGCGACCCTCCTGCGCACGGCGTCCGCGGAACCGGGCGTCGTCGATCAGGCGGGCGGTCTCGGCGGCGAAGATCTCCGGCTCGACCGCGCCCGGCGGCGCGACGACGGCGGCGCCGGCGGCGCGGGCCTCGGCCAGCAGCCGCGGTGCGCCCTCCGTGCCGGGGACGAAGATCGCGGCGCCGCGGAGCACCTCGGCGCGCGCCCGCCCGTCGAGCGCCGTCCGGACGGTGAACCGGCTGGGCCGCGTTGCCGTGGCCCGGGTGCGGAGGAGGACGAGCTGCCAGTCCGGCTGCGCCTGCAGCTCGCGGGCGAGCGCGCGCAGGAGGGGGCGCTCGGGACGGCTCCACTCGAGGACGACGACGTTCCGCTTCTCGGCCGGGGCGAACGCGTCGAGGTCGATGCCGACCGGGACGAGCTCGTACGAACCCGGGAAGCGCTCGGCCGCCGCCGCCGCGATCTCGTCGGTCGGCGCGAGCAGGGCGTCCAGGCGGCCGAGCAGGCGCTCCCGCCGCGACCTGGCGGGCGGGTACGCGAGCCGCTCGGCGGAGAGGAACGTCGCCACCGTCAGCGCCTTCGCGTCGCGCAGCGCGAGATAGGAGATGCTCGGCAGGCCGGGCTCGAAGCCGTGGACGACGTCGTAGCGGCCCTCGGCGAGCGCCACCTTCAGGTTCGCCCGCACGCCGACCGGCACGCCGATCCGCGGGAGCGCCGGCCCGACGGCGATCAGGTCCTCGGTCGTCCCGCGGGCGAGCGCGCGGCGGCCGGCGGCGAGCTCGCGGGCCCGCTTGGACGGTGCCAGCACGGTCACCTGGTGGCCGCGCGCCCGGAGCCCGCGCGCCAGCCCGTCGACGTGCTCGTTGACGTCGTGCGGCTGCGACCAGGCGAAGGGCGTGACGAGGGCGACGGAAAGTGCCATCGTTCCTCAGACTCTAGTGGCGACCCTTCGCGAGAAGATCGTCGCTGCGGCGCGCTGGGGCATCGCCAACGAGCCCCGGATCCATTACGGCGAGGTCCGGCCGATGCCGCTCGCCCGCACGCTGCCCCTCACCACCGACTGCTCCGGGTTCGTGACACTCTGTTACTACCTCGCCGGCGCACCCGACCCGAACGGCCTTGGCTACGACGGGCAGGGGTGGACGGGGACGCTGCTGCGGAACCTGCCGGGCGCCGCTCTCGTCCGTCGCGGGGACATCGTCGTCTTCGGCGACTACCCGGGACGGCATTGCGCGCTCGTGCTCGCGCCCGGCGACGACCCGCTCCTCTGCTCGCACGGGCGCGAGCGCGGGCCGCTCGCGATCCGCTTCAGCGACGAGGCGGCGATCCAGCAGGCCGGCGTGACCTGGCTCGCCGGGCTCTAGTCGAGGCAGCCGCCGCTGCCGCCGTGGACGGCGTGTGCAACCGCCGCGAACCAGAGCGCGCCGGCGACCCACCCCGCCGGGATCGCGGCGAGCGCCCAGGCCCCGCGCCGCACGCTCCAGGTGCCGACCGGCAGCGCGAGCGCGCAGCCGCCGGCCCACTCGATCGTCCCTGCGAGGTGCGAGCCGCCGCAGACGTCGGAGGCCGACGTGACGAGGAGAAACACGACGGCCCCGACGCCGCTCAGGATCACGGCCGCCAGCACGACGAGCGGCGACCAGCGCCACACGGCCGTCGCCACGAGCAGGAGCACGTTCGCGAGGAAGGCCGCGATCCAGCGCGGCTCGTCGCTCGTCACCATGCCGACGAGCGTGAACGGGAGTGCGTAGAGCGCGGCGGCCGTGACGGCCGCCGCGCTCCACTGCACGAGGGTCCTACGCAGCGCTCGGCGACTCGACGGGAGCCTGCCGGCGGTACTTCTCGATGAACTCCTCCGTCTGCTCGTACGCGTCGTCGTCCGGGATCTGCACCGGCGGCGACTTCATGAGGTACGAGCTCGGCGCCGTGAGCGAGCCGCTGATGCCGTTGTTCAGCGCCAGCTTCGCGAGGCGGACGGCGTCGATGACGATGCCGGCCGAGTTCGGGGAGTCCCACACCTCGAGCTTGAACTCGACGTTGAGCGGCACGTCGCCGAATGCGGAGCCCTCCATGCGGATGTAGGCCCACTTCCGGTCGGTCAGCCATGGCACGTAGTCCGACGGGCCGACGTGCACGTTCTTCGCGCCCATGTCGTAGTCGAGCATCGACGTGACGGCGTTCGTCTTCGAGATCTTCTTCGACTCGAGGCGCTCGCGCTCGAGCATGTTGAGGAAGTCCGAGTTGCCGCCGACGTTCAGCTGCATCGTCTTGTCGAGGTGCACGCCGCGCTCGCGGAAGAGCGAGGTGAGCACGCGGTGCGTGATCGTCGCGCCGACCTGCGACTTGATGTCGTCGCCGATGATCGGCACACCCGCATCCTGGAAGCGCTTGTTCCAGTAGTCCTCGCGGGCGATGAAGACGGGCATGCAGTTGACCATCGCGCAGCCGGCCTCGAGGATCTGCTCGGCGTACCACTTCGTCGCCATCTCCGAGCCGACCGGCAGGTAGTTGACGACGACGTCGGTGTTCGTCGCCTTGAGGATCCCGACGATGTCGGCGGTCTCGCCCGGCGCCTTCTCGACGACCTCCGAGAGGTACTTGCCGATGCCGTCGTGCGTCATGCCGCGCGAGACGGTGACGCCGGTCTTCGGCACGTCGGCGAACTTGATCGTGTCGTTCGGGTGGGCCCACATCGCGTCGGCGAGGTCCTCGCCGACCTTGCCCTTGACGACGTCGAACGCAGCGGTGAACTCGATGTCGCTGATGTGGTAGCCGCCGAGGTTCACGTGCATGAGGCCCGGCACGAACTGGTCGTCCGGCGCGTTCTTGTAGTACTCGACGCCCTGGAGCAGCGAGTTGGCGCAGTTGCCGACGCCGATGATCGCGACGCGGACTTTGTCGTTACTGGACATTGGTTCCTCCGAGCAGTTGCTTGCGGACGTGCAGGACGCGTTGCAGGACGGTGATCCACGAGGTCGCGGCGAGCAGGTAGATCGCCCACTGGAGTGCGCCCCACGGCGCGAGCACGAGGCCCGCGGTGATCACGACGACGCGCTCGGCGCGGGAGCCGAGCCCGACGTCGCCGCGGAGACCGAGCGCCTCGGCCTTCGCACGCACGTAGGGGACGAGGAAGGAGCCGGCGACCGCCGCGACGGTGAAGACCACCGCCCGGTCGTTGCCGGCGCGCGCGAAGACGAGGCCGATCGCCGCGAGCATCGCGCCCTCTCCGACGCGGTCGGTGGTCGAGTCGAGGAACGCCCCGAACGGCGTGGACTTGCCACCCGCGCGCGCCAGCGCGCCGTCCAAGATGTCGAGGATCGAGCCGACGACGAAGACCACCGCGCCGAGCCAGTAGAAGAGGAGCTTGCCGCGATCCTCGAACGGGACGAGGACCGCCGCGACCAGGCAGAGCGACACGCCGGCGGTCGTCAGGGCGTTCGGGGTCACGCGCGTCTGCGCGAGGCTCGTCACCGAGCGGCTCGCGAGCTGGCGGGCCCCCGTGGTGTAGCCCTGCTGGACCCGCTTGAAGACGGGGCCGGGAGCGTGGCTGTATCGCAATCCTGCTATGCCGCGACTATAGCACGTTTGCGATACGTGCTCATCAGCCACGAGACGGCCCAGAGGGCCACGAGCCCGACGAGGATCCCTGCCAGGACGTCCAGGAGATAGTGGTTCGCGGTCGCCATGACGCAGAACCAGACCCAGACCGGCCAGAGGGCCCAGAGGGCCTTCGACCACCAGTGGCGGCAGACCTTGAAGAGGAAGACGCCGACGATCAGGGCGTCCGCCGCATGGAGGCTCGGCATCGCGGCGTAGGGGTTCGCCATCGCGGCGACGGCGCTGCTCGAGTGGTTGACCCCGTCGACGAAGCCGTACGAGGCGAACATCCACGGCGGCGCGGTCGGCACGACGATGTAGCCGACGAGGCCGATCATGTTCGCGAGCAGGATCGTGTTCCGGAACTGCTTGAACCGCTCGTGCCGGCGGAGGTAGACGAAGAGGAGCGTCAGGCCGATGACCGTGAACTCCGAGTTCCAGTACGTCCACGCCGCCGCCGTCAGCAGCAGGTGCGAGGAGTCGGCGATCCGCTGGGCGGTCTGCTCCCAGAGGTGGTGCATCGTCCGCTGCTCGAAGCCGATGACGCCGAGGCCGTTGACGAACGCCTTGGCCGGGTTGCGGTCGACGAGCCCGCGGACCGCGAGGTAGCCGAAGTAGAACCCGAGCCAGATCGCGACCTGGGCCGCGAAGTCGAGATAGCCGCGCGGAAGTACGCGGCGGCCTGCTGCCACCACAGTGGTCACGCCTCCATCCTATCCCCCGATGTAGGACATCTCGACCTTCGGCAGGCCGGCCGTCCCGGCGGTGCGGAGCTCCGAATAGCGGTCGGTCCGCCGCGACCACACACCGCGGAGGAGAGCCTCGAGCTCCTCGTCCGAGGCGCCGGTCCGGAGCGGTGCCCGCAAATCGTGGCCTTTCAGCCCGAACAGGCAGGTGTAGAGCCGTCCCTCGGCGCTGAGCCGGGCGCGCGAGCAGCCGCCGCAGAACGGCTTCGTGACGCTTGCGATGACGCCGACCTCGCCGGCGCCGTCCGCATATCGGTACTTGACAGCCGTCTCGTCGGCCCGGCCCGAGAGGGGCTCGAGCGGCCACCGGCCGGCGATCGCGGCGACGATCTCGTCCGCCGGGACGACGTCGTCCAGCCGCCAGCCGTTCGTGTGGCCGACGTCCATGTACTCGATGAACCGGAGCGTGTGGCCGGTGCCGCGGAAGCGCTCGGCGAGCGCGACGACGCCCTCGTCGTTGGCGCCGCGCTTGACGACGGCGTTGACCTTCACCGGCAGGCCGGCCGCGGCGGCGGCGTCGATCCCGTCGAGCACCTTCTGCACCGGGAAGTCGACGTCGTTGAGCGCGCGGAACTGCTCGTCGTCGACGGAGTCGAGGCTGACCGTGACCCGGTCGAGCCCGGCCGCCTTCAGTCCCTCGGCCTTCGCCTCGAGCAGGGCTCCGTTCGTCGTCAGCGCCAGCTCGAGGCCGAGCTCGTGCAGGCCGGCGATCAGGCGCTCGACGTCGCGGCGGACGAGCGGCTCGCCGCCGGTGATCCGGATGCGCCGCACGCCGAGGTCGCGGAAGACGCGCGCGACGCGGACGATCTCCTCGAAGCGCAGCAGCGCCCCGCGCGCCAGGAACTCCCACTCGCGGTTGTACGTCTC
The DNA here is from genome assembly GCA_040349295.1 of Actinomycetota bacterium. Taxonomy (GTDB): domain Bacteria; phylum Actinomycetota; class Thermoleophilia; order Gaiellales; family Gaiellaceae; genus Palsa-739. Next base: position 5,653 of record JBEQUF010000172.1, read on the forward strand.
CTTCGGCATGCAGTAGACGCAGCGGAAGTTGCACCGGTCGGTGATCGAGATCCGCAGCGTCTCGAGCGGGCGACCGAGGCGGTCATGGAGCTCCATCGCTCCAGTATGCCCGGCCCTATTCGGCCCAGATCTGCGCCAGGTGGACGATCGTCGCCGCCGCGAGTCCCATGTCCTCGACGCAGATCCACTCGCGCTCGCTGTGCGCGTCGTGGCCGCCGGTGAAGATGTTCGGCGTCGGCAGCCCCATCTCGGTCAGCGCGCTGCCGTCGGTGCCGCCGCGGATCGACGTCCGCTTCGGCTCCAGCCCCACCCGGCGGACGGCCTCCTCGAGATGCTCGACGATCTCGGGGTGCTTGTCGAGCGTGTCGCGCATGTTGCGGTACTGGATGCGCGTCTCGACGTCGATCGAGCAGCGCGCGTCGGTCGCCTCGACCTCCTTCGCGACCTGCTCCAGGAACGCGACGTGCCGGTCGAGCAGCTCGTTCTCGAAGTCGCGGACGATGAAGCGCAGCTCGACCTCCGACGAGTCGCCGTTGATCACGATGGGGTGGACGTAGCCCTCGCGCCCGCGCGTCGTCTCCGGTGAGAGGCCGTCCTTCGGCAGCTTCTCGAGCACGGCGCCCGCGAGCTTGATCGCGTTCACGAGCTCGCCGTACGCCCAGCCGGGATGGATCGCCCGGCCGCGGATCTTCATGCGCACCTGCGCGCCGCTGAACGTCTCCATCTGCACCTCGCCCGTCGTCGAGCCGTCGACCGTGTAGGCGGCGACGGCGCCGAAGGCGTCGACCGGGAAGTGGATGACGCCGCGGCCGATCTCCTCGTCCGGGTTGAACGCGACCTTGACCGTGCCGTGCGGCAGCTCGGGATGCGCGTGCAGGTACTCGACCGCGGCCATGATCTCGGCGATGCCGGCCTTGTCGTCGGCGCCGAGAAGCGTCGTGCCGTCGGTCGTGATCAGGTCGTGGCCGGCGTGGTGCTGCAGCTCCTCCGACTCGGACGGCCGGATCACCGAGCCCGACTCGAGCGCGATCTCGCCGCCCTCGTAGCGGCGCCGCTGCGGCTTCACGTTCGCGCCGCTCACCTCGCGCGCCGTGTCGACGTGCG
>JBEQUF010000181.1:0-7497 GCA_040349295.1 Actinomycetota bacterium
AAGGTGCAGACGTACTTCTCGAAGGCGCCGTACATGCTGTCGGCGAACACCGCGTGGCTCGAGCCCAACACCACGCGCGTCCCGCTCAGTGACGTGACCTTCCGCAAGGCGTTGGCGATGGCGATCAACGTCAAGCAGATCGTCGAGCAGGACTACGGCAGCCTCGTCCTGCCCGCGAGCCGGGCCGGGCTCCTGCCGACGTTCGGCAAGTACATCGACCAGAGCGTCGTCAAGAAGTACAGCTACGGGTTCAACACGCAGAAGGCCATCTCGATGCTCACCGCAGCCGGCTACAAGCGCGGCAGCGACGGGTACTTCATGAACAAGGACGGCTCGAAGATCGAGCTCGAGATCTCCGTCCCGCAGGGCTGGTCGGACTGGGAGACCGCCCGCGACATGATCATCTCGTCGGCGAAGGCGGCCGGCATCCATCTGACGGCGAAGGTCAAGGACTACAACACGTGGCGCGACGATCGCAACACGGGGAAGTACGACCTCGTCGTCGACAACCCGGCCCAGCTGTCGGACAACCCGTGGACGATGTGGAACATCGTCTACCACCTGCCGATCATCACGACCGGTACGGGGCAGACGAACTTCAACTACGAGCGGTACACGGATCAGACCGCGTGGGCGCTCGTGCAGCGGCTCGACAAGACGCCGCTCACGAACACCGCTGCGATCAAGGAGATCAACAGCAAGCTCGAGCAGAACCTGATGCAGAAGGTGCCGGTCATCCCGCTTTGGTACAACGGGATCTGGGCACAGTTCGTCTCGCAGAACTGGACGAACTGGCCGTCCTCGACCACGAGCCGGAAGTACACGCCGGTGATGTGGAACGGCTACCTGCAGATGACGGGTATCGACGCCATCACGCATCTGCTGCCCGTGAAGTGAACTGCGTTCGTTGCCGCCCCTCCTGCGGGAGGGGCGGCAACACCGTCGAGGTGACAATCAGGTGCGCCGGTACTTCCTTCGCAAGCTGTTCGTCTATGCGCTGACGTTCGTCGCGGCCGTGACGATCGACTGGGCGATCCCGCATCTCATGCCGGGGAACCCGGTCCTGACGCTCATGGGACGGATCCAGATCCAGGATCCCCAGACCGCGCAGACGATGTACCACCACTACATGCGGGCCTTCAACCTCGATCTCCCGCTGTGGAAGCAGTACTGGTACTTCTGGGTCGCGCTCTTCCACGGCGACCTGGGGACGAGCATCGTGCAGTTCCCGGCGTCGGTGAAGTCGATCATCATCCACGCCGTCCCGTACACGCTCGGCCTGCTGCTGCCCGCGACGCTGCTGAGCTGGTACGCGGGGAACAAGGTCGGTGCGCTCGCCGCGCGCCGCAAGGTGCTCGACAACACCGCGCTGCCGCTCGGCTACGCGCTGACCGCGACGCCGTACATGTGGCTCGCGATCCTCCTCTCCTGGTCGTTCGCGGTGATCTGGAAGGTCTTCCCGGTCGCCTTCGCCTACGACCCGACGCAGCAGCGCGCGTTCACGATGAGCTTCGTCACGAACCTCGCGTACCACTGGTTCCTGCCGTTCATGTCGCTCTTCCTGGTGTCGTTCGGCGGCTGGGCGATCGGCATGCGGAACATGATCATCTACGAGCTCGAGTCGGACTACGCGCACTATCTCGAGGCGCTCGGCGCACCGCAGCGGCTCGTCCGCCGCTATGCGTTCCGGAACGCGGTGCTGCCGCAGGTGACGGGGCTCGCCCTCTCGCTCGGCGCGATCCTCGCCGGCGCGCTCGTGACCGAGATCGTCTTCTCCTATCCGGGGCTCGGCTTCCAGATCTTCCGCGCGATCACGAACGCCGACTACTTCGTCATCCAGGGGATCTTCCTGTTCATCATCGTCGGCGTCCTGATCGCGAACTTCCTCGTCGACCTCGTCTACGTGTTGATCGACCCGCGCACCCGCATCGGGATGGAAGGCGGCAGGACATGACGGCGACAGCGGCGCAGGAGCCGGTGCAGAAGCTCGAGCGCATGAGCGCGTTCCGCGAGACGCTCCACTTCGCGCTCCGGAACCGCAAGCTCGTCGTCGGCACCTCGATCGCCGGAGCGATGCTGCTGTTCGCGCTGGTCGGACCGGCCTTCTCGCGCCATCCGGCGTTGCAGTACGGCGGCAAGCTCTCGCTCGCGCCGACGACGAAGGATGGCTACTGGTTCGGCACGACGCTGCTCGGCCAGGACGTCTATGCGCAGTTCGTGACCGGGCTGCGGCTCGCGTTCACCGTCGGTGCGCTCGGCGGCGGCATCGCGGCCGTGGTCGGGATGCTCGTCGGCTTCACCGCGGGCTATCGCAGCGGCGTCGTCGACGAGGTGCTGAACATGCTGACGAACATCGTCCTGGTCATCCCGACGTTCGCGCTGCTGCTCGTCATCGCCTCGTATCTCAAGGTGCGCGGGATCATGACCGAGTCGATCTTCATCGGCCTGACCTCGTGGCCGTGGGCAGCGCGGGCGATCCGCGCCCAGACCTTCTCGCTCGTCTCGCGCGACTTCGTCGACATGGCCCGGCTCAGCGGGCGGCGAACCGCGCGGATCATCTTCGAGGAGATCGCGCCGAACATGAGCTCGTACCTCTTCATGATGTTCATCCTGCTGTTCGGCGGTGCAATCCTCATCGCCGCGACGCTGGACTTCATCGGCCTCGGCCCGTCGAACACGATCTCGCTCGGGATGATGATGCAGCTGTCGGTGCAGAACGCGGCGCTGCAGCTCCATCTCTGGTGGTGGTTCCTGCCGCCGGGGCTCGCGATCATGGCGGTCGTCGGCTCGCTCTACGTGATGAACGTCGGGCTGGACGAGGTCTTCAACCCGAAGCTGCGGACGCTATGACGCTCGTCGTCGACGATCTGAAGGTCTACTACCGCTCCCTCTCAGGCGACGTGAAGGCGGTCGACGGCGTCTCGCTCGAGGTCGCGGACGGCGAGATCATGGGGCTCGCCGGCGAGTCCGGTTGCGGCAAGTCGACGCTCGGCAAGGCGCTGATCAAGCTCGACTCGCGCATGGAGTGGATCGGCGGCCACGTCACCCTCGACGGGCAGGACCTGCCGGTCTGGAACGACTCGGCCATGAACCCGCACCGCTTCGCCGACGTGTCGCTCGTGCCGCAATACGCCATGAGCGCGCTCAACCCGACGCGGAAGCTCGGCCGGATGGTCCGTGAGCTGCTGCACGCGCGCGGCATCGACGCGCACGAGCTGCTGCCCGAGCTCGAGCGCCGGCTCCAGCTCGTCGGCCTCGAGCCCTCGGTGCTCGACCTCTACCCGATCGAGCTCTCGGGCGGGATGAAGCAGCGCATCGTCCTCGTCCTCTCGACGCTGCTCAACCCGTCGCTCCTGATCGCCGACGAGATCACCTCGGCGCTCGACGTCTCGACCCAGAAGGCGGTCGCGGAGATGCTCGTCGGCTTCCGCGACCGGGGCTTCGTCAAGTCGGCGATCGTGATCACGCACGATCTCTCGATCCTCGCGCAGGTCGCCGACACGATCCTCGTCATGTACGCCGGCAAGCTCGCCGAGAAGGGGACGGTCGACGAGATCGTCGACGACCCGCAGCATCCGTACACCAAGATGCTGATCGGCTCGCTGCCCGAGGTCGGCGTCCGCTTCTCGGAGCAACGCCTCGCCGGCATCGCGGGACGCCCGCCGTCGCTGCTCGAGCCGCCGACCGGCTGCCGGTTCCGCGACCGCTGCCCGCTCGCGAGCGCGCGCTGCGCCGTCGAGCCGCCGTACCGCTCCTGCGGTGAGAGCCATCTCGTCGCGTGCTGGGAGGCGAAGGAATGCTGACGCTCGAGCACGTCTCGAAGACGTACCGCGTCGGTGCGTTCGGCTCGAAGACGCTCGCTGCCGTGGCGGACGTCAGCTTCACCGTCGAGCCGGGCGAGGTGCTCGCCCTGATCGGCGAGAGCGGCAGCGGCAAGTCGACGATCGGCCGGATGATCCTCGGGCTGACGACGATCACGAGCGGCCGCATCGCCTTCGACGGGGCCGACGTGACGCCCTCGAAGGAGTACTACCGCCGCGCGCAGGCCGTGTTCCAGGATCCGTTCAGCTCGTTCAACCCGATCTTCAAGGCCGACCACGTCTTCGCGACCGTCCGTCAGGGCTTCTTCCCGCACGAGACGAACGGCGCGTGGCGCCAGCGGCTCACGCGCGCGCTCGACGCCGTCTGCCTCTGCCCGGAGGACGTGCTCGGCAAGTTCCCGCACCAGCTGAGCGGCGGTCAGCTCCAGCGTGTGCTCGTCGCGCGCGCACTCCTGCTCGACATCGAGCTGCTCGTCGCCGACGAGATCATCAGCATGCTCGACGCGTCGACGCGCATCGACGTGCTGAACCTGCTCGGCGACCTGAAGAACCGCGGCCTCGCGATCGTGTTCATCACCCACGATCTCTCGCTCGGCAACTACATCAGCGACACGACGGTCATCCTGCGGCAAGGGCGGATCGTCGAGCACGGACCGACGCCCGACGTCTTCGGGCGGCCGGAGCACGAGTACACCAAGGCGCTGCTGTCCGCGGTGCCGCAGCTGCACAGGAGATGGTCATGAACTCCGATTTCATCTGGGGCGTCGCAGCATCCGCCTACCAGACCGAAGGCGCCGTCTACGAGGGCGGGCGCGGGCAGAGCATCTGGGATCACTTCCACGCGCGCACCGGCGACACCGGCGCGCTCGCGTGCGACGTCTACCACCGGTACCGCAGCGACGTCGAGCTGATGCACCGGCTCGGCGTCGACGCATTCCGGCTGTCGGTCGCGTGGCCGAGGGTGATCCCGGAAGGTCGCGGCGCCGTGAATCCGCGCGGCCTCGACTACTACGACCGCGTCGTCGACACGCTGCTCGAGTTCGGGATCGAGCCGTTCGTGAACCTCTTCCACTGGGATCTGCCGCAGCGGCTCGAGGACGAGGGCGGCTGGCCCGCCCGCGCCACCGCGGAGGCCTTCGCCGAGTACGCGTCGGTCGTCGCGGCCCGGCTCGGCGACCGCGTCGTGCACTGGTCGACCCACAACGAGCCCTTCTGCGCCTCCTGGCTCGGGTATGGCTACGGCGAGCATGCCCCCGGCCGGACGAACCCGAAGGACGCTTTTGCCGCGGCTCATCATGTGCTGCTCTCGCATGGGCTCGCGGTGCCCGAGATCCGCCGCCAGGCGCGTGCCGCCCAGGTCGGCATCATCGTCGACTCGTGGCCGGCGCACCCCGCGAGCGACGACCCGCGGGCCGACGCGGCCGCGCGGGCGGCGGATGGACTCCGGAACCGGTGGTTCTTCGATCCGCTCCTGCGCGGCGAGTATCCGGCGGACGTCGCCGAGCTGCACGAGGCGGAGCTGCCGCCCGTGAAGGACGGCGACCTCGGTGTGATCGCGACGCCGATCGACTGGCTCGGGATCAACAACTACTCGCGCACGCTGCACGATGCCGACGGCACGGTCGTCCGCGCGCCGGAGGCGCCGCTGACCGCGATGGGCTGGGAGATCTACCCGGACGGCCTGCGCGAGGTGATCTGCCGGCTGTCCGAGGAGTACGACGCGCCGCCGCTCTACGTGACCGAGTTCGGCGCGGCCTTCGACGACGTCCAGGTGCACGACGGCCGGATCCACGACGTCGACCGGATCGCGTTCCTCGAGGCGTACGTCGGCGCGATCGACGAGGCGAGGCTCGAGGGTGCCGACGTCCGCGGCGCGTTCGTGTGGTCGCTGCTCGACAACTTCGAGTGGGCGTACGGCTACTCGAAGCGCTTCGGGCTCGTCTACGTCGACTACCCGACGCAGGCGCGGATCCCGAAGGCGAGCTTCGCCTGGTACCGCGACCTGATCGCCGCGCGGAAGGCACGCGCAGCGACCGGCGCGTCGATGCTGACGTCCGCCTGATCGGGGAGTTCACCGATCTTCGGCGGACGCCGTCGAGCGAATCGATCGGAGCATCAGCATCGGGGAGTGCTCGCCCGGATGCCGCCGATCCACCGGCAAGGGTTCAGCGCGGCGTCGAATACGGAGCGAGCGACGGAGGGGGTCCGCCCTCGGGCCCCCTCCGGCACTGTCAGAGCGTGCTGAGCAGGATCTCGAGCTCGCGGCGGAGCCGTTCGAGCGCGTCGACGACGATCGTGCGGGTGCGCTGCGGCGAGAGGTGGAACTCGCCCGCCACCTCGGCCAGCGTCTCGGCGGGCATGCCGAAGCCGAAGGTGTGCTCGATCATCGTCCGCTGGCGTTCGGGCAGCCGTTCGACCGCCTCGTCCACCTCCCGGATCACGTCACGGTCGATCACGGTCACCTCGGGATCGACCGCGGCCGGGTCGGCGACGAGCTCCTCGAGCGTCGAACCGCCGGCGGTGACCGGCTCGTCGAGCGACGCTGCGTCGATCGCCGCGTCGAGCGCAGCGAGGATGACGGGCAGGGGCAGGCCCGTCCGCTGCGCCAGCTCCGCCGGCGTCGGCTCGTGACCCGACGAGGCGAAGATGCTGGCGCGCTCGCGCTCGAGCAGGCGACGCCGCTCGACGACGTGCTTCGGCAGGCGCACGAGCCTGGAGCGCTCGGTCAGCGCGTTGCGGATGGCGCGGTGGATCCGGAAGCGCGCGTAGACCTCGAACGCGACACCGTGCGCCGGGTCGTAGTCGCGGATCGCCTCGACGACGCCGACGGCGCCCTCCTGGACGAGATCGTCGAACGGCAGGCCGGCGTGCCGGTAGCGGGCCGCGATGCGGCGCACGAGTGGAAGCTCGGCGCGAACGACGCGGTCGCAGGCAACACGATCCCCCTTCGCCGCTGCGGCGAGAAGGGCGCGTAGATGCTCGACCGGCTCGTGGGCCACCTGGACTCCGTGCGACGGACGCTAGGTGGAGGCACCGGGTGCTGAATCCGAACCGCCGCTGACGAGGTCGGTGGAAACTACGGATACGCGGGGTCGTCTGCGACGTCGGCGATCTGCGCGTTCGCGACCACGACGAGGTCGCGCGGCGCGAGCCGCAGCGAGACCTCGTGCGAGCCCGCCTCCACGATCACGGACGGCTCCTCGGCGAGCGCCGCGTCGAGCAGCACGCAGTCGTCGCCGCCGCCGAACGGCGGCACGGCTCCGAGCTCGTAGCCGGGGAACTGCTCGGCGAGCTCGGCCTCCGTCAGCAGCACCGTCCGCGTGCCGGTGACCCGGGCGAGCTTCCGCAGGTCGAGCCGCCGCGAGGCGGGAACGACGACCCGGATGCGGCGCCGGTCGGCCCGGACGACGATCGTCTTCCCGATCGCCGCCGGCTGCACCCCGAGTGCGCGTGCTTCCGCGCCGGCGCTCGTCGTCCGCCGGTGCGGGATCAGCTCGAAACGGACGCGGGCGGCGGTGAGCGCCCCGGCCGTCTGCGCGACGGCATCGTTCACAGTGCCTCACTCCTCTCACGAAGCCGGCGGTACCAGTCTGCATGGCTCAGGTCGTCGGCGATCGATGTCGTCCATGCGTCGATCTCGTCCCAGCGCCGCCAGTCGCCGGCGAAGCCCGCAACG
>JBEQUF010000224.1:0-10118 GCA_040349295.1 Actinomycetota bacterium
GTCGACACCGACGGGACGGTGGCGGAGGGTTCGCATCCGCAGGCCGTCGGCGGGTTCTGCATCGTCGACGTGCCCTCGCGCGAGGAGGCGCTGCAGTGGGCCGCCAAGATCGCCGTCGCCTGCCGCTGCGCGCAGGAGGTCCGCGAGCTCATGCCCGACCAGGGCTAGGGCTGGACTGCGATGCGGGCGTCGGCGACGGTGCCGGGCAGCGAGTCGAAGCTGAAGTAACCGGTCGCGCCGGGGGCGATCGGCGAGCCGATCGGCTCCGCGTCCCCGCCGACCACCCTGCCGCTCGCGTCGAGATACACCGCATGCGCAACGGCCGAGGCCGCGAGGGCCGACGAGCCCGCCGTGACGGCGTAGGTGACGAGCTTCGTCCCGAACGGGTCGGGGATCGCCTTGATGCCCGAGATCGCCGGCAGCGCCGACGAGCCGGTCCCAGCCGACGAGGACGTGACGGACACCTGCAACGCCGCGACGCTGCCGGCGACGGGCGTGGTGCAGCCGACGGGAACGGCCGCGCCCGCCGGGATCAGGCCGACGGTGACGGTCGTCGAGCCGAGCGTCTTGCCGGCGGCGTCCGCGAACGCGATCCGCAGCGAGACGTTGCGCGCATCGGTTGCCGAGGTGTCCTGGAGCATGACGCCGCAGTGCACCGTGCCGCCCGCGGCGAAGAAGCCGGTTGCGCCCACCGTCACCGTCGGCGCCGGCGTCGGCTTCGGCGCGGGCTTCGGCGCAGGCACCGTCGCACCCTTCATCGCCGTCCCGGTCAGCGCGATCCTGATGTCGCCGCCGGGCGGCCCGATGTCGACCCCGGGCGCGGAACGCAGGACGAGCGTCGCCGAGCGGGAGCCGACCGCCGTCGGCCGGAACTCGACCGTGAACGCGCAGAGCTTCGGGGCCTGCGGGCAGCAGTTGGCCCTGTCGCTGCCGGCGCCCTCACCCGGATCGGCTGCGGGGCAACCGTACGTCCCCGCCTTCGCCACCTTGAAGTCGCCGGCGTTCTTGCCCGCGATCGAGGGATCGAACGGCCACGGGCCGTAGCCGCCGACGGTCGCGGTGAAGCTCTTCGTCGCGCTCTTCCCGGTCGCCACCTTGCCGAGGTCGAGCTTCGTCGTGTCGCTCGTCCACGTCGGCGAGCCGACGAGCAGCGTCACGGCGCCCTTCGACGCCCGCACGACCACGGCCTCGGTGTCCTGCGTGCCGAGGATGCGGCCGCTGGCGAACGCGCTCGCACCGACGAGCAGGGGGTCCGCGTCGACCGACGTCGCGCCGACGCCGTTCGGGTGGTAGATCGCGGCGCCGGTGAGGGGATCGAGCGACCCGTAGAACGAGGTCGACGTCGTGACGAGCAGGAACGGCGGCACGCAGACCGGGTACGCCGGATTCTCGCTGCCCCTGAGGATCCCCTGCGTCGGGTAGGCGACCGCCGCGCAGCCGGCCGAGCCGCCGATCAGCAGGAACGGGATGCCGGAGGCGCCGAGGGCGACCTGCGTCGGGTGCGGATAGGCAACCGACTGGTAGGCCGACGGGTCGACCGCGAACACGCCGGGCGCCGTCATCGGCACGAGCAGCACCCGGTTCTGTGCGTTGTCGGCGATCGCGAGCTGCTGCACGGGCAGGTCGCCGAGGACGCTCCCGAAGGCGAGCGACACCGGGTCGTAGGTCGCAGACGGGTCTGTGCCGAGCCCGACGCTCGCCAGCTGCCCGGCGAGCCCGCCCGGGCCGCCGCGAAAGAAGAGGACACAGCCGTTGACGACGCAGCCGACACCCTCCGGCCGATGCGTCGCGACGGCGAGGTCGGTGTAGCCGTCACCGTCGAAGTCGGCCGCGACGAGCGCCGACGGCGCGGCCCCCTTCGTGAGCTTGATTGTCGTCGCGGGCTTCGCGTCCTTGCCGAAGCCGCCGCGGTAGACGAGCAGCGAGTCGGTGCCCTTCTCGGCGACCACGACGTCGGTGCGCGACGTCGAGCCGAAGTGCCCGGCCGCGATCCCGGTCGGCGTGCCGCCGGTCGGCAGCTTGACGGTCCAGCGCGTCTTGAAGTCGCCGTGCGGGCCCTGGACGAGCACGGTCATCGTGTTGTCGCCGGCGTTCGCGGTGAGGATGTCCGCCCGGCCGTCGCCGGTGACCTCCGCAACGGCTGCCGCGACCGGCTGGTCGCCGACCCGGAGCTCGATCTCGCCCGGGCCGGCGCAGGCGGTGAGCAGGAGCAGCGGGACGAAGGCGAGGAGGACGCGGCCGCGGCGCATCGGCGCGATGCTAGAGGGACGTTTCCTGGACGGGCAAGATCGTGTTGTCTGTTGCGTAAATAGACAACGGACTCCGATTCACCCCTTGTGTTGTATTCCTAGTGAAATCGCAGTAATCTCGCGCCTTCGGATGGGCTTTCGGCGTCCTGCGTCCTTCTGGCTCGGCGTGGCCGCGATCTGCGGCGGCGTCGGCCTGCACATGCCGATGTTCTTCGGCGCGCGGGACATGCACTACCAGCTCGTCGGCATGCCCTGGGACCGCTGGATGGTCCTCGGGATGGCGCTGATGATCTGCGGCTACGCCGCCGTCCTCTACGGCCTCGCGCCGCGCTTCGCACGCGGCGCGGCGCACGGCGGCGACGTCGAGCTCGAGGCGCTCGACGACGGGAAGCTCCGGCCCGCGCACATCAAGCTCGCGGTCGTCCTGATGCTCGCGATCGCGGTCGACACGCAGAAGCCCTTCACCTTCACCTTCATCCTTCCGGGCGTCGCGAACGAGTACGACCTGCGCTCGCCGACGCATCCGGCGCCGGGCCATCTGCCGGTCGCGCTCTTCCCGTTCGTCGCGATCATCGGCACCGTCCTCGGCTCGCTCATCTGGGGCCGCCTCGGCGACAGCATCGGCCGGCGCGCGTCGATCCTGCTCGCCGCGACGCTCTTCATCGGCACGGCGATGTGCGGTGCGATGCCGGCGTTCCAGTGGAACCTCGTCGCCTGCCTGATCATGGGCATGAGCGCGGGCGGGCTGCTGCCGATCGCGTATGCCCTGCTCGCGGAGACGATGCCGGCACGGCGCCGGGGACAGATCGTCGTGCTCGTCGCCGGCCTCGGCACCGCGCTCGGCTTCCTGATCGCGAGCTGGTCGGCGCACTGGCTGATCCCGACGTTCGGCTGGCGGATCATGTGGTTCTTCGGCGTCCCGACCGGGCTCGCGCTGATCCTCCTCAACCGCTACCTGCCCGAGTCGCCGCGCTTCCTCTTCGCGCACGGCCACGCCGACGAGGCCCGCGCCGTGTTGCAACGGTTCGGGATCGTCGTCAAGGAACGGGACGCCTCGTCGCCGCAGCCGGTCGCGCCGAAGGCAGGCTTCGCCGCCGTCTTCCGCTCGCCGTTCCGCGTCATGACGCCGGTGTTGATCGTCTACGGCCTCGCGTGGGGGCTCGTCAACTACGGCTTCCTCGTCTGGCTGCCCGTCTACGTCTCGAAGAACGGCGTCGACGCCGCACACGTGACGGCGATCCTCGCGAAGGCGGCGCTCTTCGCGATCCCAGGCTCGCTCGTCGTCTCGTGGCTCTACGGCCGCTGGAGCAGCCGCGGCACGCTCGTCCTCGCGGCGACCGTCGAGGCCGGGACGCTGATCGCGTTCGCCGTGCATCCGGACGTCGTGCGCAACTCGGCCGCCTTCACCGGACTGATCGTGCTGCTCCTCGTCTCGCTCTGGGCGACCGTCTCGGCGGTCGCGCCGTACGCGGCCGAGATCTACCCGACGGCGATCCGCGGCGCCGGCTCGGGCGTCGTCGCGGGCGCGACGAAGCTCGGCGGCGTCCTCGCCCTCGGCATCGCCGTCGTCGGGCTGTCGCCGCCGAGCGTCGCCGGTGCGGCCGTGCTCGGCGCGGTGCCGGCCGGCCTCGGCGCGCTGCTCCTCGTGCTGCACGGGCTCGAGACGCGCGGCCGCCGGCTCGAGGAGATCGAGCGGAGCGAAGCCGCCCCGCGCGCGCCGCGCAAGCGCGTCGTCCGGTTCCGCGGCGCCGAGTACCCGGTCATCTTCCCGTCGTGGAAGGACCCGCGGCTGCACCTCTCGGCGACGTTCATCTGCCTGCACACGCTCGGCCAGGTCGAGTTCCACTTCCGCCTCTCGATCCCGCAGATCGTCACGCCGATCCTCACGTGCGCGGTGATGGAGGTCGCGTACACGTTCTGGAAGAAGCGCGTCGTGATGTGGCCGGCGAGCGCGATGCTCACCGGCAACGGCATCGCGTTCATCATGCGCGTCCCCGGCACCGAGCACGGCCAGTGGTGGAGCACGCGCGGGCTGTGGGTCTACGCGGCCGTCGCCGCGGTGTCGATGCTCTCGAAGTACCTGATCACCTGGCGCGGGAAGCACGTCTTCAATCCGTCGAACCTCGGCCTCGTCGCCTGCTTCATCCTGCTCGGGAGCGGGCGGTCGGAGCCGCTCCAGTTCTGGTGGGGGCCGCTCTCGCCGGCGCTCGTCGTCGTGCTCGCGACGATCGTCGCCGGCGCGTTCATCGTGCTCTCCCGCGCCGGCGTGCTCTCGGTCGCGGTGCTCTTCTGGGCGACCTTCGCCTCCGGGATGGGGATCCTCGCGCTGAGCGGGCACGCGTTCGACGCCAACTGGCACCTCGGCCCGGTGGCAAACGGCTACTTCTGGTCGGTGCTCGTCACCTCGCCCGAGGTGTTCATCTTCCTCTCGTTCATGATCACCGACCCGCGCACGGTCCCGGAGACGGCGCGCGGCCGGCGGATCTTCGCGATCACGATCGGGCTGCTCGCCTCGCTCCTGATCGCACCGATGCGGACCGAGTTCGACGCGAAGGTCGCGCTGCTCGGATCGCTGACGATCGTGTGCGCCGCGCGGCCGCTGCTCATCCTCGCCCGGGAGCGGTTCACGCTGCCGACGATCCGGAAGCCCGCGCTCCGCGCGGGAGCCGCGTTCGGCATGGCGGCCTTCGCCGGCCTCGTCGTCGTGGCGGGATCGCCGGCACGTTCCTTCGCCCGCGTCTCGTCGTCGACGAGCGCGGCCGGCGTGCAGCTGACGATCCGGCACACCGTCGGCGTCGTCTCGATCAACCAGGCGACGGGGCGGCAGATCGCGGCCGACGCGATCGACGACCTGCGCCTGGCGTCACAGGCGCTCGCGCATCGCGACGCGGCCGCCGCCAAGGCCTTCGCCGCCGGCTCGTATCTCGCCGACCTGCGGTCGACGATCGCCGCGAGCGGCGACAAGAGCATCACCGTCCCGTCGTATCGCGTCAGCACGATCAGCCTCGCGCTGCAGCATGCCGTCGGCCAGGCGCCGCCGACCGTCGTCGCGACGGTGAGCGGCACGGTGACGCAGCTGACGTACGCCTCGAGGAACGCGATGGGGACGAGCGGCTCGAGCACGCCGTTCATGCGCACGTTCCAGCTCGCGCTCTCCGGCAGCAGGTTCCTGCTCGTCGGCACGGGCTCGGCGCAGCAGGCGCCCCCCGACCGGCCCGCGACCCAGGCATATGCGACGGCGCCGAAGGGCACCGCCGCGTTCTCGTCGGCCGTGCAGCTGACGAACGTCGCGCCGAAGCTCGGCCTCGACTTCCGCCAGGGCGCCTTCCGCTACGGCATGGCCGACGACCCGGCGGCGATGATGGGGGGCGGCGTCTGCTGGATCGACTTCAACAACGACGGCTGGCTCGACCTCTTCGTCGTCAACTCGTACGCCGACGACAACCTGCCGGCCTGGCAGCAGCACGGCGGGCTACCGCGGAGTGCGCTGTTCGAGAACGTGCACGGGAAGTTCGTCGACGTCACGGCGAAGTCGCACGCGGGCGTGCAGACGCGCGGCACGGGCTGCGTCGCCGCCGACTTCAACGGCGACGGCCGCACCGACCTGTTCATCACGACGGCGACCGACGACGTGCTGCTCTGGAACAACGGCAACGGCACGTTCACGCAGCAGGACCGCAGCCTTGGCCTCGTCTCCTACGGGTGGCACGCCGGCGCCGCGGTCGCGGACGTGAACGGTGACGGCCGGCCCGACCTCTTCGTCGCCGGGTACACGAACGTCAATGCGCCGATCCCGTCGTCGGTGGCCGGCTTCCCGACGAACTACGAGGGCATCCGCGACGAGCTCTTCCTGAACGAGGGCAACGCGAAGAACGGGCACGCGCGCTTCAAGGAGGTCGGCGTTCAGGCGGGCCTCGAGGCGTCGCACTTCCGTCACGGGCTGGGCGCGATCTTCACCGACGTCAACGGCGACGGCCGGCCCGACCTCTACGTGGCGAACGACGAGGATCCGAACCAGCTCTACATCAACGAGCGCGGCGGGCCGCTCGGCTTCCATTTCGTCGACGAGGCCAAGGCGCTCGGCGTCGCCGACCCGAACGCCGGCATGGGCGTCGCCGAGGGCGACTACAACGGCGACGGCCTGCCCGACCTGTTCATCACGAACTCGCGCGGCCAACCCCACGCCGCCTACCAGAGCAAGCTCGCCGGCGGCGAGCGGGCGTTCACGCCCGAGGCGGCGATGTTCGGCAAGGCGCTCGAGCGCACCGGCACGGTCGGCTGGGGCGACTCGTGGGTCGACCTCGCGAACAACGGCAACCTCGACCTCGTGCTCGCGAACGGCGCCATCCCGGTGACGAGCCTGAAGAAGGACACGGAGCCGATGCAGGTGCTGCAGGGCCTCGGCGCGGGCCGCTTCACGCTCGCGACCGGCGTCATCAAGGCACAGGGGATGCCGAAGATCATCGGCCGCGGCCTCGCCGCCGCGGACGTCGACAACGACGGGCGGATGGCGATCGCGGTCAACACGATCGGCGGGCCGTTCGTCCTGCTCGAGAACAGCGGCAAGGTCGGCAACTGGCTCGAGGTGTCGCTGAAGGGCTTCAACCCGGGTGCCGTCGTCACCGCGACGCTTCCCGACGGCAAGCGGATCGTGCAGGAGCTGCACGCGGGCAGCAGCTACCTCTCGTCGGAGGATCCGCGCGCGCACTTCGGCCTCGGGACGCAGACGGCCGTGAAGCTCCTGACCGTCCGGTACCCGGACGGGACCGTGAAGCGCCTGCACGATCTGCGTGCGAATCGCATCGTCAGCGTCGGCTGACGATCCAGCAGCCTCCCGGCTTGCAGTACCCGCAACACCCCCTTTTGTGGCCTGGAACCTCGGCGCGACCCGAGGTAAGGTCGCACAGCATGGGTCGGAGGGGCTTTGCGGCGGCCGTCGCTGCGCTTGTCATGGGGTTGCTGTTCGTGTCCGCGTCGAGTGGAAGCCCGACGCGTTCCGCGTCGCTGCCGATCGGCGCCATGTTCTCGCTCACCGGCTCCGGCGACGTCTTCGGGCCGCAGCAGGTGAAGGGCGCGCGCCTCGCGGTCGACCAGATCAACGCGCAGGGCGGCGTCGACGGCGTCCCGCTCCGGCTCGTCGTGCGCGACGACCGGTCCGACCCGGCGACGGGGAAGGCCGCGATGAAGCAGCTGATCCGCACGGACAAGGCCGTCGCCGTCCTCGGCCCCACCCTGTCGGCCGTCGCGTTCAGCGCCGACCCGATCGCCGACTCGCTCCAGACGCCCGTGATCGGCATCAGCAACACCGCCGCCGGCATCGTCGGCAAGTGCGCGTACGACTGCCGCTGGATCTGGCGCGACAGCCTCGGCGAGTCGATCGCGGTGCCCGCGAATATCAGCGCCTACGTCTTCGAGGCGCACCCGACGACCGCGGCGATCCTCCACGTCGCGGGCGACGTGCTCGGCGACCAGGAGGCGCAGGTCGCCCGGATCAGCTTTCGCTCGAACAGCGTCCGGCTCACCGCCGACGTCTCGGTGCCGTCCGGCACCGACAACGTCACGGCGGCCGTCCGCAAGGCGATCGCCGCGAAGCCGGCCGTCCTCTTCATCGGCACCGTCAGCGGGGCGAGCGCGGCGCAGCTGATGAAGGTCGCCCGCGCGCAGGGCTTCGGCGGCACCTTCCTCGGCGGCAACACGTTCAACAGCGACGCGACCGCCGCGCTCGCCGGCTCGGCCGGCGACGGGGCGCGCAGCGCGAGCGCGTGGTACCGCGGCAACGCGTTCCCCGCAAACAGCGCGTTCGTCTCCGCGTACAAGCAGCGCTACGGTCAGGCTCCCGACCAGTTCGCAGCGCAGGCGTACATCGGCGTGCAGATCGTCGCCGACGCCCTCGAGCGCGGGCACGTCGCGACGAGCGACAAGCCGCTGGCGACGACCCGGGCGACCTTGCAGAAGCAGCTGCCGAACGTCGCGCTGCTGACGCCGATCGGGCCGTTCCGCTTCACCGCCGACCACGACGTGTCGCAGATCGTCTGGGTCCTCGCCATGACCGGCAAGGGCAGCCACCGACTCGCAGGCTTCTGCAACCCGGGATGCTGAGCCGATGCTGACGCCGGGAAAGTTCCGCCACAAGGCGCTCCAGAAGATGTCGTCGCCGGAGCAGCTCGACCGCCTGCTCCGGATCACGCCTGCCCGCCGCTGGATCGGCCTCGTCGGCCTGCTCGTCCTCGTCGCGTCCGCCGTCGTCTGGTCGGCGGTCGCAGCCGTGCCGACGACGCTGTCCGGCAACGGGTACCTGCTGCCGCAGGGCGGCCTCCGCCAGGTGCAGGCCCCGATCTCCGGCACGGTCGACGGCCTCTCGGCGAGCATCGGGCAGCACGTCGTCGCAGGCGAGTCGATCGGCACCGTCCTCGACGCCGGCGGCAAGCGCACCGACATCCTCGCTCCGGAGACCGGCGTGATCACCGAGGCCGACACGGTGCTGCACGCCTACGTGAACGCCGGCGCGCGCGTCGCGCTCGTGCAGCCCGTGGGCTGGCCGCTCGTCGTCTACGCGTACGTGCCGACGGACGTCGCGGCCGGGCTCCGCCCGGGCGTGACGGCGCACGTGCAGTTCGGCGCAGGCATCGGCGCGCGCTTCGGCTACGCGAAGGGGACGGTGCAGTCGGTCAGCCAGTTCCCGACGACCGAGGAGCGCCTGAGCTTCATCCTCCAGGACTCCGCCGTCGTCGACTCGGTGCGGAAGCTCGGCCCGACGAACGAGATCGCGATCGTCATGGACCAGTCGGCGAAGGCGCCGAGCGGGCTCGTCTGGGGCACCGGCGACGGCCCGCCGACCGAGCTCCCGGCCGGTCTGCCGGCCAAGGTGACCTTCGTCGTCGGCGAGCACCACCCGATCGACAACGTCCTTTGAGCGCCGCCGCATCCGCAGCGGCGACCGGGAACGCCCGCCGCCGCGTCAAGACCCCGACGGTGTTGCAGATGGAGGCCGTCGAGTGCGGCGCCGCGTCGCTCTCGATCGTGCTCGCGCACTACGGCCGCTGGGTCCCGCTCGAGGAGCTGCGCAACGAGTGCGGCGTCTCCCGCGACGGGTCGAAGGCGTCGAACATCCTCAAAGCTGCGCGCGCGTACGGCTTCGAGACGAAGGGCGTGCGGATGGAGCCGAAGGGCCTCGCCGACGTCCGCCTGCCGGCGATCATCTTCTGGAACTTCAACCACTTCCTCGTCATCGAGGGCTACGGGCCGAAGGGCGTCTACCTGCAGGATCCCGCCTCGGGCCCGCGCCGGGTCAGCTGGGAGGAGTTCGACGGCTCGTTCACCGGCGTCGTGCTGGAGCTGACGCCGACCGACGACCTGGAGAAGCAGGGTGCGCCCCCCTCGCTCGTCAAGGGTCTCGCGTCGCGCTTCCACGGCGGCACGTCGGCGCTCGTCCTCTGCCTCCTCGCCGGCATCGGCCTGCTCGTGCCGGGATTGCTCGTGCCCGCGGCGACGCGCATCTTCGTCAACGACGTCCTCGCGCAGGGCAACCGCAGCTGGCTGCCGCTGCTGATCGCGGGCGTCGGCCTCGCCGCGCTGACGCAGTTCGCGTTCACCTGGCTGCAGCAGATCACCTTGCTGCGCCTCTCGTCGAAGCTGTCGATGTCGATGTCGACGCGGTTCATGGAGCACGTGCTCCGGCTGCCGCTCCTCTTCTTCACCCAGCGGTACGCGGGCCACGTCGTGACGCGCATCCAGGTGAACGACCAGATCGCGTCGATGCTGTCCAGCCAGCTGTCGGCGTCGCTGCTCGCGCTGCTGACGTCGATCTTCTACCTCGTGCTGATGGTGATCTACGACTGGCAGCTGACGCTGATCGCCGTCGCGTTCGCC
>JBEQUF010000233.1:0-6003 GCA_040349295.1 Actinomycetota bacterium
GACCGCAGTCGCGTTCGTCGTCATCGATGCCCATGCCGTTCCCGACTTCCTCATCTACGGCGAAGGGATCGAGGCGGCGGTGCAGGCGCTCGAGCCGCGACTCGACGATGCCGTCGCGGCGTCCTGCGGCGTCGTGCTCGGCTCGAACACCTGCCTGGGCGAGCACGAGCGCACCATCACACAGCACGCGCGGACGCTCGCACTGGCGCAATCCAAGCCGGTCATCGTCGACGTCAACCTGCGGCTCGGCCGCTGGCACGACGAGATGGAGGCACGAGACGTCGTACAGTCTCTCTGCCGCGACGCCTTCCTCGTCAAGGCGAGTCAGGACGAGGCGCGGCTGCTGACGGGCGAAGAGGATCCCGCTGCAGCGGCTGCAGCGATCTGCGCCACTCTCGACGTGCGCCTCGCGGTCGTGACGCTCGGCGCCGACGGCGCGCTCATGCGCGGCGAGGCCTCTGCAGACGCGCCCGGAGTCCCGGCGGAGGTCGTCGACACGACAGGAGCCGGCGACGCGGTCACGGGTGTCCTGGCTGCGGCGCTCGCGCAGTCCGGCTTCGATCCGCGAGAAGCGGCGCGCGCGCTCGGGATCGCAGTTGGAGTCGCATCGAGGTCGACCGAGAGCTACGGCGCCGCGGCACTCCACTCGACGCCGATCGAGTTCCCGCTCGCGGCCGCGGGGACAGCCTGATGAACCCGGTCGTCGAGACCGCTCACGGAAGGCTCGAAGGCCGCCGCGAACGCGGCGTCGAGAGCTTCAAGGGCATCCCGTTCGCAGCGCCGCCCGTCGGCCCGCTGCGCTTCACGCCGCCGCAACCGGCGGCGCCCTGGACGGGCAGCCGCGACTGCGGGTCGTACGGGCCCGTCTCGCTTCAGCACACCGACCCGCTGTCCATCTGGATCCCGGGCTGCGAGTGGAACTACTACACGCCGGACGTCCGGAAGAACGAGGACTGCCTCAACCTCAACGTCTGGACTCCGGCCTGCGACGACGGCAAGCGAGCCGTGTACGTCTGGCTCCACGGAGGCGGCTTCGTCACGGGGTCGGGCACGGCGCTCTGGTACGACGGCACGAACCTGGCGGCCGGCGAGGACGTCGTGGTCGTCACCGTCAACTACCGCCTGGGCGCGCTCGGCGGCCTCGTGCTCGAGGATGCGGCGGCGCGCGCGAACACCATGCTCCTCGATCAGATCGCCGCGCTGCAATGGGTGCGGACGAACATCGAGGCATTCGGCGGCGACCCGGCGCGCGTGACGCTCGGCGGCGAGTCCGCCGGCGGCATCGCCGTCTGCGCCCTGATGGCCGCACCCGAAGCGCACGGCCTCTTCCGGGCGGCAGCGGTGCAGAGCGGGCACGGCGGCTTCACGCTCGCGCGGGAGCGAGCCGGCCATGTGCGCGCCACGTTCCTGGCTGCGCTCGGTCTCGCCGACGACGGAGGCGCGTCGAAGTCGCTTCGCGAGCTGCATGCGGCACACATCCTCGACGCGCAGGCAGAGACGACGGCGACGATCGCCTTCCCGTTTCGCCCGGTCGACGACGGCGACGTGCTTCCGGCCCCGATCGACGAGGCGTTCGCCTCGGGCAGCGCGGCGCAGGTGCCGCTGCTGATCGGAACGAACCGCAACGAGCACAACCTCTTCGCCGCGCTCGGCATCCGGCAGAGACGAGGGCTCCGCGAGGAGATCGCGGCGACGCTCGTCGACGACGACCCCGAAACCGTCGACGAGCTCACCGACACGTATGCGGCGCTCGCCGCGACCGACGCCGAGGCGTGGAACATCGCCGCGACCGAGCGGGACTGGCGAAGCCCCGTGCGCGAGCTGGCAGCCGCCCACGCCGACCGCGGCGCCGAGGTGTTCCAGTACGAGTTCGCCCTTCCGTCCCCTGTGCGCGACGGCGTCCTCGGCGCGTCGCACGCCATGGCCCTTGCCTACACCTTCGGGAATCTCGACCAGCCGGGCGTCGCACAGTTCACCGGCGACGACGCGGAGAACCCGAATCGCAAGCAGGCCCAGCAGGCGTGTGTCGAGGCCTGGGGGTCGTTCATCCGCGACGGACGGCCCGCCTCCGAGAGGCTGCCACACTGGCCCGCCTACTCGCGCCGGGACCGCGACGTGATGGTGATCGACGCCGCAGCTCGGGTCGAGCGCGACCCGAACGGTCGGCGCGTCGGGCGCTGGGCTGAGCTCGAGACGACCACAGCGCTCGACGGATGACGCCGGTGCCGCTGACGGAGCGGAGCCTGCCCGAGGTCGCCTCCCTCGGAGTGCCGGTGCCGCAGTATGAACGCGGCGCGCTCTCGCCGCGCATCCTGCACGTCGGCGTCGGCGGCTTCCACCGGGCGCACATGGCCGTCTACACCGACGACGTCGCCGCAACGAGCGGAGGCGGCTGGGGGATCCGCGGTGTCGGTCTGCTCGACGCCGATCGCCGCATGGCCGAGACGCTCCGCAAGCAGGACACCCTCTACACGGTCGTCGAGCGCGACACCGGAGTGGCTCGCCCGCGCGTCGTCGGCAGCATCGTCGACTACGCGCTCGCCGCTCGCCGGCCGGAGCGCTTCGACGAGCTCGTCGCGGATGCCGGCGTCGAGATCCTCTCGCTGACGATCACCGAGGGCGGTTACTCGCTCGCGAAGCCGAACCCGACGATCGAAGCCGTCGTGTCGGCCCTCGACGCGCGGCGGAACGCCGGCGCCGCGCCGCTGACGATCCTGAGCTGCGACAACGTGCCGGGCAACGGCGACGTGGCGCGCGCCGCGGTCGTCGCGACGGCCGAGCAACGAAGCGCGGAGCTCCTCGGCTACGTCGAGCGGTCGTGCACCTTTCCGAACTCGATGGTCGACCGGATCACGCCCCGGACGACCGATGCAGACCGGGCGTGGCTCCGGGACGCCGTCGGCGTCGACGACGACTGGCCCGTCGTCTGCGAGGACTTCCGCCAGTGGGTCGTCCAGGATCGCTTCGCCGCGGGACGTCCCGCCTGGGAGGAGGTCGGCGTCCTCTTCACCGACCGCGTCCACGACTGGGAGCTCTACAAGCTCCGACTGCTCAACGCGAGCCACTCGTGCCTGGCATACCTCTCGGCACTTGCCGGCGCGGTGTACGTCGACGAGGCGATGGCCATCCCGGCCGTCCGGCGCTACCTCGACGCGAGGATCCGGACGGAGGCGATCCCGACCTTGACGGAGATCCCGGGACACCCTGCGACCGAGTACGCGGCAGCAGCCCTGCACCGGTTCGAGAACACCGGCGTCCGCGACCAGGTCGCTCGCCTCTGCAGCGACGGCGCGGCGAAGCTCCGGAACTTCCTCGTCCCGACGATCGAGAGCCAGCTCGAGCTCGGTGGCCCGATCGAGCTGTCGACGCTGACCCTCGCCGCGTGGAGCCGCTATCTCGCCACCGTCGCCGACGGCGAGCGCGCGCCCGACAGCGCGGGCGAGCACGTGGTCGCGCTCGCCCGCGCGTCGACCGCCGAGCCGCTCGCGTTCCTCGAGCTCGACGAGACGTTCACGCCGCAGCTTCGCGAGCACCCGAGATTCCGCGCCGTCTACGAGCAGTCGAGCCGGAACCTCGAAGCGTTCGGCCCGCTCGAAGCGGTCGAGCTCGCACTCCGCGCCGCGGCGTAGCTTCGCTCGCGTCAGTGGTGCAGCGGCGACGTGCCGTTCTTCATACGGGACTTGCCACCGCTGCACATGACGCCCTGGATGCCGCTGGCCGGCTTCCCCTGCGCATTGACGCAATGCGTGCCCGGCGCGCAGCACGCGTTCTGGCAGCACGCCCAGCCGTCGGGACAGCAGCGGAATCCCACCTCGTACTTCGATCGCAGGTTTGCACAGCAGTGCGTGCCCGTCGGACAGCAACCGGAGCCGCAGCACGCATGGTCCTTCGCGCAGCAGTGATCGCCGCCGCGCGCAGCCGAGGCGTGACAGCACTTCTCGGAATCGGTGACGCAGCACCCGTAGCCGCACGTCTCGCACGGCTTCCGCTTGCAGCCGTTGCCGCCGCCGGGGCCGGGCGTGCACGCGCACTCCCAGTACTTCGCCGCGTCCGGCCCGGGACAGCAGACGTCGCCGTAGAAGAGCCCGTTCACGCTCGGGCAGTTCGTGCAGAACAGGTCGCCCGGGTCAGGACAGCCGGACGCGGTCGGGCGGGCGGCGAACGCCCGGCCGGGCAGCATGGCGCCGGCGAGCGCGACGCCTGCGACGCGGAAGGCGCGACGCCTCGACATCGGCGAGGCGAGCGACCGCGCCAGCTCGTCGAGGAACTCGCTCATACAGCGTCCTGGACGAGCGCAAGGATCGCGGCCGCGCCGGCGGCGACCTTCGACGCGACGCGTCCGTCGGCGTCGACGGCGACGGCCATCGGGGTGCCGCTCGCCCCGAGCGCCTCCCCGGCCGCGAATGCGTCGTCGAGCAGGACGAGCGACGAGAACCCGTCCGCTCGCGTCCGTTCGGCGTCGCCCGAGGAGACGACGACGAGTCGCTGCCCGTCGCCGCTCGCGCGCCGCTCCCACTCGAGAACGTCCGGGTGCAGCGCGCGGCAGTAGCCGCAGTCCGGGTTCCAGAAGAGCAGGAGGCTCTCGCGGCCGCGCAGATCCGACAGGGCGACGCGGTCGCCGGCGAGCGAGACGAGCGCGATGTCCGGGAGGGGACGGCCGACCGGCACGCCCGGCTCGGGCGTCAGCGCGTCCCCGACGAGCTGCTCGATCCAGTCGGGCCCGGCCGCGAGGCGGCTCGCGATCGTCCCGTCTGGTGCGACGAGCACCGCGCTCGGCGTGCCGTTCGCCTCGTACGCCTCGTAGATCTCGAGCCCCGTGTCGACGATCGCGTGCGCGAGCTCGAACGCCTCCGCCTCCGCCTCGACCACGTCTGCCGGCGCGGCGACGGCGAACGCAACCGTCAATGCATCCGCGTGCTCGCGCTGCCAGACCGCCGCCCGCGGCAGGAGCAGCTTGCACGGCCCGCAGTGCGGGTTCGTGAACACGAGAAGGAGCGGCAGCCCCGGAGCGAGCAGCTCGTCGAGGCCGTCGAACCTCGGCGCCGGCGCACCGACCTCGAGCCCGAGCTCCGGCGGCCGCTCGAGCTCGTCCACGTCGATGCCGTTCGCGCGGAGCAGCGCTTCGACGCGGTCGAGGCGGACGAGCACCGTGCCGTACGAGCGCAGCAGCGAGAGCAGCGCCGTCGCGCCGATCCCGAGCACCGCGAGGATGACCACCGCGGCGCCGAGCGCCGTCATCTCGGCGGCCGAGAGTCGTCCGATCCACGCGACCGCGCTGCGGCCGCCGCCGGCGACGAGGACGAACCCGGCGACCGCGGCGAGCGCGGCGTTCCGCGCGAGCGTCGTCCAGCCCGCCGGCGTGGAGTGCAGCTGCCCGAAGCAATGACACTCGGGCGTGCGACCGCGCGCGAGGTTGACGCCGATCGCGGCCGCGAAGGCGACGAGCAGCCCGAGCGCGCCGGCCGCGCCGACGACCGACGTCGAGGCCGGCAGGAGGAGCACCGCGACCGCGAGCTCGGCGGGCGGCAGGAGCAGCGCGAACGGTGCCGCCAGACGTTCGGGAACGCCGAAGGCGACCACCGCGGTCCGCGTGCCGCGGCGGTCGGCGAGCTTCGCAGCCCCGGCGACCGCGAAGATCGCGACGAGCACGAGCCGTGCGACGAGCGCCGCGACGGACATCGTCAGGCCACCTCGCGCATCGCACCTCGGCGCCGCGCCCACGCAGATGCAGGCGCAGCCCCGAGCAGCGACGTCGCGACGACGACGGCGAGCAGGAGCGGCGGCCTCCCCCGAAGCACCCCTGGAGCCTCGATGGTCGACACCCGCCGCACAACGGGGATTTCCCTAGGTCACACGGCCGGCGTACTGTTCGAAGCCGATGCTCGTCGGTCGCCGCCACGAGGAATCGCAGCTCGTCGCGCTCCTCGACGCCGCTCGTGTCGGCCCCAGCGCCGCGCTCCTCGTCCACGGCGAGCCCGGCGTCGGGAAGACATGCCTCCTCGA
>JBEQUF010000271.1:0-3461 GCA_040349295.1 Actinomycetota bacterium
GCTGAGGAACGCCGTCGCGCTCGTCTGCGCGCTCGCGCTCATGCCGCCGGTGCCGGGCTCCAGCAGCAGGATCGTCGTGCCGTCGCCGTCGGGCCCGGGCAGCACGCGGACGGTCAGCGCGTGCTCGCCGGCGCCCAGCAGCAACGGCTCGGCGGGCGGCGTGCCGCCGGCCCGCTCGCGCCGCCGCGCGAGCGCCTCGGTGAACGGGCGCGGGAGCCGCTGGAGCTGCTCGTCGAGGCCGAGGCGATCGGCCAGCAGCGTGCGCGCGGCGTCGGTCGCGAATGCGATCCGGCCGTGCAGATCGACCACCAGCATTGGGTTTGCGACCGCGTCGAGGCCGTGCTCGAGCGCCGCCAGCGTCGCCGCGCGAGCGCTCGACAGCTCGATCGTGCGGTAGGCCTGGATCAGGTGCGGACGGGCCTGTGCGAGCAGCGAGCACTCCTCGTCGCTGAAGTCCTCCGGCCCGCGGTTGAGGGCGATGCCGACGACGACCGGCGGCCGCGACGTGAGCGTGAAGGAGACCTGCGTCGCGACGCCGATCGGGGCGTAGATCTCGCGGTAGAGGTCGGTGTGGCGGAAGGCGGCGAAGTCGACGAAGTCGGATATGCGGCGCGGCCGGCCGTCGCGGGTGCGGCGCATGTATGCGAGCACCGGATGCTGGTGCGCGAGCCGCGCCCAGCGCAGCGGCAGGTCCGGCGGCAGCGGCGGGTCGGAGATCCCGATCATGTGCTCGGGGTCGTCGTCGACCTCGTTGTAGGTGGCGAAGTCGTTCGGCACCGCCTCGCGCAGCAGCGGCAGGATCCCGCTGCGGAACTCGTCCAGGTCGCCGAAGCCGTACGCGTCCCCGACGAGGGTCACCAGCCGTCGCTCGTTCGCGTCCGTGCGTGCGCTCATCGCCGCGTCAGCGTACCTGTCCCGACTACGGGATTTCCACGTAGATCCGCCCTGCAAGGAGGCGCGCCGTGCTGCAACGCCCTGTTTCGCTGAGGAACGCCGTCGCGCTCGTCTGCGCGCTCGCGGCCGCGCTGCTGGCGGGTGTCGCCGCCGGCCCGGCGGCGGCGCTGCCGAAAGGCCCGCCGCCGGTCCAGGCCGACTGCCTCGGCTGGCAGGGGCCGGGGCTCTGCGTCTACAACATCGGCTACATCGAGTTCAGACTCGGCAAGCGCGTGCTGCACGTCGGCGACACCGTCAGCGGCAGCTATTCGTGGGGCTTCAGCCCGACGCGCAGCGGCAGCTTCCTGACGGCCGGCGAGGGTCTGCGGCTGCAGCGCTGCAGCGGCGACAGGAGCGCCAAGCTCGGCTCCAGCGGCACGCGCACCTGCACCTGGAAGGCGACCGCCGCGACCTCCGGCTGGGTCACGTCGCTGGGGATCCAGCTGCACCAGAACGCTTCGCTGGGGACGTACACCGAGAACGACTTCTACGTCGTCGTCGGCAGAGAGTCGGTGATCGAGGGCGAGATCACGCGCGAGAAGACGGAGGGCAACCCGACCGCCAGCAAGCAGGGCGTGCCCAACGTCACCGTGAAGATCCACGGGCCGCAGTCGAAGACCGTCACCACGAACGCCAACGGCTACTACGTGACGACAGTGAAGCAGTCCGGCAGATACCGGATCACGCCGAAGCTGCCCGGCAGATACGGCGGCAGGAAGGCGATCGAGCCGGAGTCGCGCGTCGTGACGGTGAGCAGATCGAAGTCGGCGCGCGCGGACTTCAAGGTCGAGGACGACCTGCAGGTGACGCTGTGGCTGGACCGGCCGAGAGTGCCGGCGAACGGCCTGGAGCTGGTGACGGGGACGATCAGAGCCGAGCGCTTCGGCGAGCCGGTCCCGAACCTCGTCGTGTCGGTGATCCCGTACAAGAGAGTCGCGACCAACGCCGAGACGGTGGCGGTGCCGGCGCACTTCTGCCTCAACGGCCAGCTGAGCTGGCCCAACGGCACGCGCGGGGTGAGCACGAACGCGTTCCCGTTCGACGTCACCACCGACGCCAGAGGCGAGCAGAGAGTCACGATCCAGACCGGCACCGTGCCGGGAGCGATCGCGGTGCAGGTGTGGGCGAAGGACGACGCCGGCAGACTGCGGCTGAAGCACGTCAGCCAGGTCTCCGACACGCAGACGATCGCGAACGAGCCGACCGGCTCGCTCGCCCCCGGCGGGCTGATGGGCGAGCTGGCGAACGCCGCGACGGCGCAGGCGCTGACGCTGCCGACGCACCCCGTCTCGCTCGGCGAGGAGCTGGCGGCGAAGCTCCAGCGCGGGCTCGCGTTCGCGCCTGTCTCCGGCTCCTCGATGCAGGGCCTGCTCGTCTATCCCGCCGGCGAGCGACCGTCGTTCAGCGGCGCCGACGGCGTCGTCGGGCCCAACAGCGGGCTCGTGCTGAGCCCCGACAAGCTCAACGTCGTGACGGCCGGGCTCTACGGCGGCTTCGGCGGCGCCGTCAAGGCCGGGCAGATCCCGCCGCTGCCGGCGTTCGCGCAGTGGGCGGCCGGGACCGGACCGCAGGGCTGGGCGTACACGGCGCAGGACGGCGTCGTGCGACTCAGCGACGACCTGCGCGGCTGGCGCTACCTCGGCTTCCCCTACCCGAAGGCCGGCGGCTGCTGATGCACCGGCTGATCGCAGCGCTCGTACTGGTCGCGGCGGTGCTGGCGCTCGCCGGCGTGAGCACGGCCGACGCCGTCACGTTCGGCAGCGACCTGAGCCAGCCGGCGAACCTGCAGTTCGGCTGCGAGGGGCGGCCGTACCCCGGCTTCGGCGGCGGGATGACGCTGCTGGCGACGAGAGCGACGTCGTGCATGTGGTGGGCGGCGCCGCTGACGAGAGCGACGACGTACGTGCCCGGCGGCGACGGGACGGTGACCGGCGCGCGCGTGCGCTCCGGGCCCAACCCGGCGCCGCTGCGGATCTCGATCGTCAGCTCCGGCAGCGGCCTCTGCTGCACGCAGCGCAGCACGTCGGCGGTCTTCCAGCCGGCGCCCGATGCGGTCACGGCCGTGCCGCTGTCGCTGCCGGCCGGGGCGGGCCTCGACACCAGCCGCCGCGGCGGGCAGTACAACGACATCGTCGTCGTCAGCGCGGTCGGGCCGGGCACGCTGCCGGTGCACGACTTCGGCGTGCACGGCAACTTCGACCTCAGCGTGCCGGCGGCCTCGTTCCTGCACCCGGAGCTGACCGACGGCAACTCCAACACCGACGCCGGCTGGATGGACGGCTACGAGGTGCTGCTGCAGGTCGACTGGACGCCGACGCCGGCGGCGCCGCCGGTCGTGCCGGTGACGCCGGTGACACCCGTGACGCCGGTGACACCCGTGACGCCGCCGCCGCCGGCCGCGCCGAGACTGTCGCAGCTGGGGATCGCGGGCGGGCGGACGCTGACGGTGAGCACGAGCGCGCCGGTCACGGTGACCGCGCGCGTCGAGCGCTGCGTGCTGCTGCGCAGACCGCGCCGCCGCACGGTCT
>JBEQUF010000272.1:0-3226 GCA_040349295.1 Actinomycetota bacterium
CGCTGATCGAGGATACGGCGAGCATCGTCAGGACAACAGCGGTCACGCGGCCGACGACCACAAGAGGTGTAAATCACCTCTCTCTTCGTGAGTCAACCTCTATCGGGGCTACCCTGGCGGCGGGTCGATGGTTCGCCGCCTGCTCATCCTCGTCGCGCTCGCCGCGGCCGTCGCAGTGCCTGCGTACTCCGCCGCGCGGCAGACCTCGGAGCCGACGCTGCTCATGCCCGGCGTCACCTACGACCGCCAGGTCGACTTCACGCCGCACGGGCCCGTCGTCACGGACGTCGTCACGGCGCCGAAGCCGGACGGGAGCCTCTACACGCTCGAGCCGCTCCTATCGAACAACGCGATCGTCGCGACCGAGAAGCTCACCGACATGGAGAAGGACGTCAGCGCGTCGGCGACCACCGTCGGCGTCAACGGCGACTTCTTCGCGGCGAACCCCGGCAAGCCGACCGGGATCCTCATCCAGAACGGCCGCCTCGACTCCGCGCCGGCCGCCGCGCGCACGAGCCTCGGCATCGGCGCCGACGGCACGCTCAGCGTCGCGACCGTCGCCTTCGACGGGACGTGGAAGGGCAACGACCAGCGCCGCCAGCTCGATCTCAACGCCGCGCCGGTGAAGGGGCACACGACGCTCTACACGTCGGCCTGGGGGCCGACGACGCCGGCCGAGTCCGGTGTCGTCGTCGACGTGCTCGACGCGATGGCGCCGCTCGCCGCGAACAGCGTCAACTCCGGCGTCGCCGCGCAGCAGGTCACGCAGGGGCCGGTGGCGATCCCGCCGAACGGCGCCGTGCTCGTCGCGCGCGGCAACCAGGCACCGCACCTGCAGGCCGAAGCGCCCGTCGGCACGACGGTCGAGATCCGCCCGACGCTGACGCCGAACTGGCATGCGATGCGCTTCGCGATCGGCGGCGGGCCGCAGCTCGTCGCGAACGGCAAGCCGGTGTTCCGCAGCCACGAGTCGTTCGGCGATCCCGTGCTCAACCGGCGCAGCGCGCGCAGCGCGATCGGCCAGCTGAAGGACGGCCGCATCGTGCTCGTCACCGTCGAGGGCGGGACGTCCGCGTACAGCGCCGGCATGACGAACTACGAGCTCGCGACGGAGCTTGCGCATCTCGGCGCCGTCACGGCCTATGCGCTCGGCTCGGGCTCCTCGTCGGCGATGGCGTTCGACGGCACGCTCCTGACCCGACCCTCGAGCGGCGGCGAGCAGCCGATCTCCGACGCGCTCGTGCTCGCGTACACGGGCATCTACGCGGCGCCGCCGTCGGTCGCCGTCGTCTCGCCGAACGGCGACGGCGTCGACGACACCGAGACGTTCACCGTAAAGGTGACGAAGGCGTCGACCGTGACCGCGACCGTCACCGGCCCGGACAGGCAGCCCGTCGTCGTCGCGCAGCAGGCCGAGCAGCCCGGGACATACGCGTTCCCGTGGGACCCGAAGGGCGCGGCCGAGGGCGACTGGACGTTCGCGGTCACCGACGGGACGACGACCGCGACGCGGCCGTTCGTCGTCGACGACACGCTCGGCGGCCTCACCCTCGCCGGGACGACGATCGGCTTCACGCTCAGCCGCGCCGCCGACGTCGCCGTCACGGTCGAGAACGGGAGCGGGGTGACCGTCGCGACCGTCCTCGTGAAGCATCTCGCCGCCGGCACCCAGACGGCCACCTGGAACGGGACCCCCAAATCCGGTTACCGTGTGCGTGTGACCGCGACGAACGCCATCGGCACCGTCACCCAGGTGGCGCCGTTCGGCTCCCGCAATTGACCGGCGTCGTCGCCCATCACGGCGTCTACGCGATCTTCCTCTTGATGATCGTCGCCGCGATCATCCCGATCGGCAGCGAGCTCGTCATGCTCTACGCGGGCGCCGTCGCCGGCGGCTCGGTCGCGACCGCACGGGTGTTCGGGACGGCCGTCCACTCCCATTTCTGGGCGTTCGTCTGGTTCGCCGTGGCGGGGATGCTCGGCAACGTCGTCGGCTGCGCGCTCGGCTGGTGGATCGGCGACCACGGCGGGCGGGCCCTGATCCACCGCTACGGGCGCTTCATCCACGTCGACGACGCGAAGCTGGCCCGCGCGGAGGCCCGGTTCGACCGCTACGACGACTGGGCGGTGCCGGTCGGGCTCGCGACGCCCCTCCTGCGCTCGTTCGTCGCCATCCCGTCCGGGATCGTCCGCGTGCCGTTCGCGAAGTTCCTCGGTCTGGCGATCCTGGGCTGCGCCGTCTTCTGCTTCGGTCTGGGGGCGGCCGGCTGGGCCCTCGGGACGGCCTACACCCACGCCCACCACGACCTGCGCTACGTCGAGTACGCGGTCGCGGCAGGCGTTCTGCTCCTGGTGGCGTATCTCGTCTACGTCGCTACGATGAGACGCCGTGGACACGATCCCGCTCGTTGACGTCAGGGGAACCTTCGCTTCGGTTCGGGCGGAGGTCGAGCAGGCATTCTCCGACGTTCTCGACGGCGGCCAGTACATCAAGGGCCCGAACTTCTACGCGTTCCAGGAGGAGGCGGCCGCCTACCTCGGCGTCACGTCGAGCGTCGGCGTCGCGAACGGAACCGATGCGCGCGTGCTCGTCCTCGATGCGCTCGAGATCGGCCCGGGCGACGAGGTCATCTGCCCCGCCTTCACGTTCTACGCGACCGCCGAGGCGATCGCCCGCCGCGGCGCGACTCCGGTCTTCGCCGACATCGACCCGGCGACGCTCAACGTCGACGTCGAGGACGTCGCCGCGCGGATCACCTCCCGCACGAAGGCGATCATGCCGGTGCACCTGTTCGGCCGCCCGGCGCCGATGGACGAGCTGACGCAGCTCGGGCTGCCGGTGATCGAGGACGCGGCGCAGGCGTTCGGCTCGCGCGGCGTCGCGCAGAAGGGCACGGTCGCGACGTTCAGCTTCTTCCCGACGAAGAACCTCTTCTGCATCGGCGACGGCGGCCTCGTCGCGTCGAACGACGAGGCGCTCGTCGAGCGTGTCCGTGTGCTCGCGTTCCACGGGTCGCAGGACAAGGTCGATTTCGACTTCGTCGGCTACAACTCGCGTCTCGACGAGGCGCAGGCAGCCTTCCTGCGGATCTTCCTCAAGCAGCTCGACGGCTGGACGGAGGGTCGCCGCGAGGCGGCCGCGCGCTATGCCGAGCTCGGACTGGGTGAGCTCGTCGAGCTGCCGCAGGACGAGCCGAATCACGTCTACCACCTCTTCGTCTGCCGC
>JBEQUF010000286.1:0-13436 GCA_040349295.1 Actinomycetota bacterium
GCGACGACCGGTTGCGCGGTTTCCTGCGCGAGCTGGAGGACGACGCCGAGCTCGACGACCACACGAAGGACACGCTCGCCGAGCTGGCGAACGACCGGGCCTTCCTGCTCGCGGTCGAGGACTACCTCGTCCGGACCCATCACTTCCACTAGGCGCCCGACCCGGCTACACTGCCGCTCCGGTACGGGCGATTAGCTCAGTTGGTTAGAGCGCCGCTCTGATAAGGCGGAGGTCCGTGGTTCGAATCCACGATCGCCCATTCGTCGAGCTGTACTGGATCCCACTCGGTGCCGGAAACCGCGTCGTCGGCGTCACGCGGCGGGTCTACCGGCTGCTCACGGGAGCGCTGCCGTACCACGCGGCGCTCGCGGTCGAGGTCGACGGTGCGCGCTGGGTGATCGAGATGACGCCGGCCGCGCGCGGCGAGCACGGCGCCGTCGTGCACGGACCGGTCGGCGTCCCGCACTCGCCGATCCGCTACGAGATCCGCCGCTGGCGCGACGGCGTCATCCCGGACGAGCGCTTCGCCGTCGCGACGCACGCCGTCTCCGAGGACGCGGCAACCGCACGACGGCTGCTCGAGCTCGTCCCGTCCGTGCCGCCGCACACGTGGGCGCGGTGGAACTCGAACTCGATCGTCGCCTGGCTCCTCGTCTCGAGCGGCGCAGACGTGTCCGCGGTGCACCCGCCACGCGGCGGCTGCGCGCCGGGATGGGAGCTCGGCGTCAGGTCAGCAGCAGCCCGGCCATCCGCCGGCGGGCGATGACGATCCCGACGATCCCGATCGCGACGAGATACGCGACGTTCAGCAGGTTGAGCGGGTCGACGTGGCCGAGCGTGAACGAGCGCACGAGCGACAGCGCCGTGTAGAGCGGCGAGAAGCGCACGATCCACTCGAGCCAGCCGGGATAGACCGACAGGGGATAGAAGGTGCCGCTGAACAGGAACATGGGCAGCAGCACGATCTGCACGAGCTCGAAGTCCTGCCACGAGCGCAGGAACGTGGCGATGCCGATGCCGGCGCCGGCGAAGCCGAAGCCGACGACGAGTGCGGCGGGGAGCGCGAGGACGCCCCACCACGACTGCACGGCGCCGAGCGCGGAGATCGTGATCATGAACCCGATCGCGTACAGCAGGCCGCGGAACTGCGCCCACGCCGTCTCGCCGACGGCGACGTCGACGGGGCCGAGCGGCGTCGCGAGCATCGAGTCGTAGACCCTGCCGTAGCGCAGCTTCCAGAAGACGTTCGTCGTCGCGTCGTAGATGGCGCCGTTCATCGCGGCGCTCGCGAGCAGCGCCGGCGCGATGTAGTGCGCATACGGGACGCCGTGGATCCGCCCGACGAAGTGCCCGAGCCCGTAGCCCATCGAGAAGAGGTAGAAGAGCGGCTCGAAGAAGCCGCTGAAGATCGTCATCCACGCGCGCCGGTACACCATGACGTTCCGCTCGAAGAGCAGGTGGCCGCGCGTGTTGAAGGCGAGCGCGACCACTACGTCACCAGCTTCTTCGTATAGGCGACGCGCGCGAGCCAGATGCCGACGGCGAGCCACGCGAGCAGGTATGCGACGTGCGCGGCTGCGTTGCCGAGCGTCGGCGTGCCGAGCGTCAGATGGCGCGCGAGGTCGACGCCGTTCCAGAGCGGCGTCGCGTACGCCACCTCGCGCAGGCCCTGCGGTAGGCGCGTCACGGGGAAGAACGTGCCGCTGAACAGGAACATCGGCATGACGATGAACCGGAAGAGCGGGTTGAAGACCTCCTCCTCGGCATACGCGGAGAGCGCGGAGATCGGCGCCGCGAACGCGAGCCCGACGAGGACGCAGAGCGGGATCGTGCAGAGCGCCCACGCGGAGTGCAGGGCGCCGAACGCGGCGAGCGCGGCGAGATAGAGCGTCACCGCGACGCTGACGCGCGTCGCGACGTAGAGGAGATGGCCGGCGACGAGGTGCGGCACGCGCAACGGCGTCGCGAGCATCGCGAAGTACTGCCGGCTCCACTTGATCGCGCCGCGCACCGGGAACGACGACTCGATCGACGCGACCTGCATCGACACGGCCG
Organism: Actinomycetota bacterium; assembly: GCA_040349295.1. Taxonomy (GTDB): domain Bacteria; phylum Actinomycetota; class Thermoleophilia; order Gaiellales; family Gaiellaceae; genus Palsa-739. Next base: position 2,056 of record JBEQUF010000286.1, read on the forward strand.
CGAGCAGGCCCGGGCCGACGAAGTCGAGATACGGCACGCCGAGCTGCGACTTGTGCACGATCGAGCCGAGCGAGACGCCCATCGCGGCGAGGTAGAGCACCGGGTTGAGCACCGACGACGCGATCGTCCCGCGCCACACGCGCCGGTACACGGTCAGCCAGTACTCGTACGCGCGCAGCGAATACGCCACGTCAATCCACCAGGGTGCGGCCCGTCAGCCGGAGGAAGACGTCCTCGAGGGTGGAGCGGCGGACGAGCACGCTCTGCGGCTGCAGCCGCTCGTGCGCGGCCGGGACGAGCGCGTCGCCGTCGTCGGTGTAGAGGAGCAGCCGGTCCGGCAGCACCTCGAGCCGCTGCACGAGCTCGCCGAACACGGCGGCGTCGACGGTCGGCGCCTCGCCGGCGAAGCGCAGCTCGACCACTTCGCGCGTCGAGTACTCGCGGATCAGCTCGAGCGGCGAGCCCTCGGCGGCGATCGTCCCGTTGTCCATGACGACGAGCCGGTCGCAGAGCTGCTCCGCCTCGTCCATGTAGTGCGTCGTCAGGATGAGCGTCGCGCCGCGCTGCTTCAGCCGGTAGAGCCGGTCCCAGACGAGATGGCGGGCCTGCGGGTCGAGGCCGGTGGTCGGCTCGTCGAGCAGGATGATCTCGGGCTCGTTGATCAGCGCGCGCGCGATCGTCAGCCGGCGCTTCATCCCGCCCGAGAGCGGCTCGACCTTCGAGCCGGCGCGCTCGGAGAGCTGGACGAACTCGAGCAGCTCGTCGGCGCGCTGCCGCACCTCCGTGCGCGAGAGGCCGAAGTAGCGGCCGTAGATGATCAGGTTCTCGCGGACCGTCAGCTCGTTGTCGAGCGTGTCGGCCTGCGGGACGACGCCGAGCCGCGCGCGGATCCTCGAGCCGTCCTTCACCGGGTCGAGGCCGAGGATGCGGAGCTCGCCGCCGCTCGGCGGCGACACGCAGCCGATCATCCGCATCGTCGAGCTCTTGCCGGCGCCGTTCGGGCCGAGGAAGCCGAACGCCTCGCCGCGGCGGACGTCGATGTCGATGCCGGCGACTGCGCGGAGCGTGCCGAACTCCTTCGTCAGCCCGCGCGCGTGGATCAGCGACTCCGCCGCCCCCATGCCCCTGAGCCTAGTTACTGCTTCGCGGCGGCGTTCTCGAGTGCTTCGACGAGCTCTGCCAGCTCGTGCTCGTCGGCGAACGAGAGCTCGATCCGCGTCGGCGAGACGCGGGCGGTGAAGCCGGTGAGGGCTGCGATCGCCTCGCGGGCTCGGGTCGCGAGGCCCGGGTCGACCGCCGCGGGGCGGACGCGCGGACGCTGCTTCGCCCCGGCCCATTTCGCCCGCTGCTCGGCTGCGCGGACCGACAGCCCCTTCTGCACGATCTCGCGGGCGAGCCGGCGGCGGCCCTCGTGGTCGGGCACGGCGAGGACGGCGCGTGCGTGCCCTTCGCTCAGCTGGCCACGCTCGACCATGCCGAGCACGTCGTCGGGCAGGTCGAGCAGGCGGATGCGGTTCGAGACGCTCGGCTTCGACCGGCCGACGCGCTCGGAGACGTCGCCGAGCGTGAGCTGGAACTCGTCGAGCAGCACGGCGTAGGCGCGCGCCTCCTCGACCGGCGTCAGCTGCTCGCGCGCGACGTTCTCGATCAGGCCGACGAGCAGGGTGTCGCGGTCGTCGTGCTCGCGGACGACCGCGGGCACCGTGGCGAGACCGGCCTCTCGCGCGGCCCGCCAGCGTCGCTCGCCGGCGACGAGCTCGTAGCCGCCCGCAGCCCGCGGACGGACGATCAGCGGCTGGATGACGCCCTGGCGCTTGACCGACTCCGCAAGCCCCGTCCCCGCCTCGCCGTCGAAGCGGCGTCGCGGCTGCTTCGGGTTCGGGAAGACCGCCTCGAGCGGCAGCTCGAGCAGCTCGGTCGTCGGCATGTTCTCGGCGCCGCCGAGCAGCACCTCGAGCCCCTTGCCGAGGCCGCGTCTGTTAGGCGCGCTCGACAAGCTCCATCGCCACCTTCCAGTACGCGTCGGCGCCGCGGGACTGGCGGTCGTACGCGATCGCGGGCAGCCCGTGCGACGGCGCCTCGGCCAGGCGGACGGAGCGGGGGACGGTCTGGCGGAAGACGAGGTCGCCGAAGTGCTTCCGCACCTCGGCCTCGACGTCCTGCGCGAGCCGGGTGCGCGTGTCGACCATCGTCAGGAGAACGCCGCCGATCCCGAGCTGCGGGTTCAGCCGGCGCCGGATCAGGTCGATCGACTGCATCAGCTGCGAGAGGCCCTCGAGCGCGTAGTACTCCGCCTGCACCGGCACGAGCACCCGGTGCGCCGCGGCGAGCGCGTTCACCGTCAGCGGCCCGAGCGACGGCGGGCAGTCGAGGAAGACGAACGAGTACTGCGACGAGCCGGAGGCGAGCGCCTGCGACAGGTACCGCTCCCCGTCGCTGCGCTGCGCGAGCTCGACGACGGCGCCGGCGAGCTCCGGCTTCGACGGGATCAGGTCGAGGTTCGGGAACTGCGTGTGCTTCGCCAGCTCGCCGATCGGCGCGCCGTCGAGCAGGTCGTAGCTCGACGTGCCGTTCGCGCGCATGCCGAGCCCCGAGGTCGCGTTCGCCTGCGGGTCGAGGTCGATGACGAGCGCCTTCTCGCCGGCCTCCGCGAGGCACGCGGCGAGGTTGACGGCGGTCGTCGTCTTGCCGACGCCGCCCTTCTGGTTCGCGAGCGCGTAGATCTTCGTCACGGCGTGCATTGTCGCGATCGCGGCGGACGCGTAGGTTCCTCGCGGTGGAGCCCCTGAACGCCATCGACCTCGCGGTGATCCAGCGCGCCCTCGCACAGGCCGAGATGGAGCGGTGGACCGAACAGGTTGTGACGATCTGTCACAAGCTCGGATTGGCGGTGCCGGAGTGGGCGACGCCACGGCCGGCGGCGCCCGAGCCGCAGGCCGGCTCCTAGGCGAGCGGCCGCTTCTTCGCGACGCCGACGCGGCGGGGGAAGCCGGCGGGCGTCGGCGCCACCTTCGGCACGACGACGAGACCCTCCTCGACGCGCGGCTCGCCGCCGCCGAGCCGCGCCGCGACCGCGGCCACGACACCCGGATCCGCGGACGGCCCGAGCCAGAGCACTGCCGCCCCGCCCGGCCGCACGAGCGGCAGCACCCACTCGACCGCCGTCGCGGGCTGCGCCAACGCCTTGGCAACCGCGACCCCGAAGCCGTCGACCGGCTGCTCCTCGGCGCGGCCCCAGACGACCGTCGCGTTCGGCGGCGCCTGGGCGCGCAGGAAGTCAGCCTTCCGCCGCTCGGCCTCGACGAGCGTGAACGACCGCTCCGGCAGCGCGAGCGCGAGCGGGATCCCCGGCGAGCCGCCGCCGCTGCCGACGTCGACCACGTCGCCCTCGAGCCCCTCCAGCACGGGCACCGCACGCAGCGCGTCGTCGAGCAGCATCGCCCGCGCCTCGCGGGCGTCCCGGAGCGCGGTCAGCCCCGGCGTCGCGAGCACGGCTGCGAGCCAGGCGTCAGCCGGGGAGGACGACGACGTAGCGATTCGGCTCCGTCCCCTCGGACGTCGTCTCGACGCCCTCGAGCTCCTTGAGGCGCAGATGGACGACCTTCCGCTCGACGGCCGTCATCGGCTCGAGCTCGACCCGGCGGCCGGTGTCCAGCACCTCGCGCGCCGTCCGGACGGCCAGCGACTCGAGCGTCGCGCGCCGCCGCTCGCGGTACCCCGCGGCGTCGACCACGACCTCCTTGCGCTCCGCCCCGTACGTCCGGTGCGAGATCGCGTTCATCAGGTACTGGACCGCGTCGATCATCTGCCCGTGGCGGCCGATGAGGAGCGCGACGTCGTCGCCGGAGAAGGTGACGGTGATCGCGTCGTCGTCCTCGCGCACCTCGGCGCGGCCGGAGACGCCGATCGCGTCCATCAGCCGCTGCGCGAGCGTCCGGGCGTCCGCCGCGGCGGCCGAGGCGTCCCCGTCGTCGAAGGACACCGCGTCGAGCGCCTCCGCCGGCGCGTGCGCGACCACGCGGGCCGGCTCGTAGCCGACGCCGAGCAGCCCCCGCTCGCCCTCCGACACGACCTCGAAGGTGACCGCGGACTTGTCCAGCCCGGGATGGCGCTGCTCGAGCTCGCGGAGCGCCGCCCACTTCGCCTCGCCGACCGTCTCTCCGGTCGCCTCGACGACGGCGTCGCTCATCGCCGGCCGCTCTTCTTGCGGCGAACCTTGCGCGGACCGGCCTGCGGCGCCGGCTTCGCGGCGTCCGGCGGCGGCTCGGCCGCCTCCTGTGCTTTCGGCGGCGTCCGCGACGATCGCCGCTCGACGACCGGAGCGGCCGTCTTCGGGATCAGCCGGCGGGTGATCAGGCCCTGGCCGACCGTCCAGAGGTTCGTCGTCACCCAGTAGAGGACGAGGCCGGCCGGGAAGTGGGAGATGACGAAGACGAAGACGAGCGGCATCGCCATGAACAGGTAGCGCTGCGTCTTGTCGGCGGTCGCCGACATGAAGAGCGTCGACGCCATCTGCGACCCGACGTAGACGACGAGGAGGATGAACCCGCCCCAGTGCGAGGTCGTCTTGTCGGCGATCGAGGGGATGAAGTGCAGGAACGAGAGCGAGCCCGGGTGCTTCGACACCGGCTCCTTCGAGAAGTGGCGCAGCGAGTAGTAGAGCGCGATGAAGACCGGGAGCTGCACCAGCATCGGCAGGCAGGAGGCGGCCGGGTTGATGTTGTTCTCCCGGTAGAACTTCATCAGCTCCTCGTTCTGCTTCTGCTTGTCGCTCTTGTACTTCTTCTGGATCTCCTTCATCTGCGGCGCGTAGCGCTGCAGGTTCTGCATCGAGTGGATCTGCCGCACGGTCAGCGGCACGAGGAGCATCCGGACGATCACGGTCAGGGCGACGATCGACCACGCCCAGGGCAGGCCGACGTTGAAGTGGAGCCAGTTGAGGATGTGCCTGGCGGCGTGCTCGAGCGGGGTGAGGGGCGAGCCCAGCAGCATCAGCGACCCCAGCATCAGCGGCCTCTGCCTGTCGGAGCGGGATCGAAGCCGCCGCGCGACCACGGGTTGCAGCGCAGGAGCCGCCAGCCGGCGAGGAGCGAGCCCCGGAAGAGCCCGTTCGCGCGCACCGCGTCGATCGCGTACTGCGAGCACGAGGGGTGGTACTTGCACGTCGTCGGGAAGAGCGCGCCGAAGCTCAGGCGCCAGGCCCAGACCGCGGCGACGCCGACGCGGTACATCAGGCGGCCACCTTCGTCTGCGCCAGCACCTCGTCGACCCGCTCGCCGAGCCACTCGAACCCGTTGGCGGCGACCGCCTCCGGCAGGCCGGGGCGGGCGATCAGCACGTAGTCGCAGCCGGTGGGCACCCGATCGAGCCTCGCCTGCCACGTCTCGCGGAGCTGGCGCTTGATCGTGTTGCGCTCGACGGCGCCACCGACCGACCTCGGCACCGAGAAGCCGAAACGCGGCGACGCCGGCTCCTCCTGCGGAAACCAGTAGAGGACGAGGAAGCGCGACGACACCGAACGGCCGTGACGGTAGACGGCGTCGAAGTCCCGCGAACGGGACAGGCGGTTTTGACGCTTCACGGACGGCAGCTTACGCCGAGAGACGCGCGCGACCCTTGTCGCGACGCCGCTTCAGGATCAGCCGCCCGGCGCGCGTCTGCATGCGCGCGCGGAAGCCGTGCTTGCGCTTGCGCCGGCGAACGTTGGGCTGGTAGGTGCGTTTCATCGTGAAAAAGGCCGCCGGAACAGGCGGTCGGCGCGCCAGTATAGCCGCGCACGCCATCCATCCTGTCCACCGGTTTATCCACAGGCGAACTCCGCATGGGGAGGCCGTTTCCGGGAGTTACCCCCACGCTTCTCCACAGCTGTGGAGGGAAACGGACGCTCCGAAACTCCCTGCAAAAACGCGGCATTTGCAGTGGTTTGGGAGGTTGGTAGGGTGGGCGCTCCGGACACCCGAGTCGACGAAGGAGCGCAATCCCCGAGTGGAGCACCAAACCGAGCTGACGGCAGAGAGTCTGTGGCACGAAGTTGCCGGTCGGCTCAAGAGCTCCCTCAACGAGACGACGTACGGGACGTGGTTCGGCGAGGCCCGCGGCGCGGGGCTCGAGGACGGCCGCTTCGTGCTCGGCGTCCCGAACGACTTCACCCGGAACTGGATCGAAGGGCACTTCCTCAGCCTGATCGGCGCGGCGATCCGCGACGTCACCGGCCAGGAGCGCCCGATCGAGCTGCGCGTCCTCGGAGGGTACGACGGCGGCGAGCCGAGCCTCGTCGAGGACCTGCACGACGAGGTCGCGGCCGTCAGCAAGCCACGGACGGTCGTCGAGCGGATCCAGACGCGGCCGGAGAGCGGCGGCTTCAACGCGAAGTACACGTTCGACTCGTTCGTCATCGGCTCGTCGAATCGCTTCGCGCACGCTGCGGCGCTCGCCGTCGCGGAGGCGCCGGCGCAGGCGTACAACCCGCTCTTCATCTACGGCGGCACGGGGCTCGGGAAGACCCACCTCCTGCAGGGGATCGCGCAGTACGTGAGCGAGCACGCGCGCGACCTGACCGTGCGCTACGTCACCTCCGAGACCTTCATGAACGACTTCATCAACTCGCTCCGCGACAAGCGCATCGAGGGCTTCAAGCAGCGCTACCGCACCTACGACGTGCTCCTGATCGACGACGTGCAGTTCTTCGAGCACAAGGAGCGGATCCAGGAGGAGTTCTTCCACACCTTCAACTCGCTCTACGAGGCCGGCTCGCAGATCGTCATGTCGAGCGACCGGCCGCCGCGCGACATCGCGACGCTCGAGGAGCGTCTGCGCTCCCGCTTCGAGTGGGGCCTGATCACCGACATCCAGCCGCCCGACCTCGAGACGCGCATCGCGATCCTGCGCAAGAAGGTGAAGATGGACGGGATCCACGTCCCCGACCCGACCGTGCTCGAGTTCATCGCGAGCCGCGTCTCGACGAACATCCGCGAGCTCGAGGGCGCCCTGACGCGGGTCGTCGCCTTCTCGTCGCTCACCGGCCGCTCGATGTCGGTCGAGCTCGCCCAGGACGTGCTGAAGGACGTCTTCCCGCAGGGCGAGGCGGCCGAGGTTTCGATCCGACGCATCCAGGATCTCGTCGCCGAGCGCTTCAACCTCTCCCTCGAGGAGCTGTGCGGCGACAAGCGCTCCCAGAACATCGTCTACCCGCGGCAGGTCGCGATGTACCTCTCGCGCGAGCTGACCGACTCGTCGCTGCCGAAGATCGGCAAGGAGTTCGGCGGCCGCGACCACACCACGGTCATCCACGCGACCTCGAAGATCGCGCGGCTGATCCGTGAGGACAGGTCTGTGTACAACCTCGTGCAGGAATTGACCGCACGTGTGAAGCAGGTGCGCTGACCCGTGGGCCCTGTCGATATCCGCCGGCTCTCCACAGGTCCTGTACGGTCCGAACACGGCCGGTTCGCAGGGTTTCCGTCGTCTTCCCCGGCATCCACAATGCCTATGACTCCTACAAGGAATTACATAGATGATCGAAACTGAAGACATGGTGGGTACCGGTGTGAAGATCAGCGTCTCGAAAGACGAGCTCGTCCAGGCGCTCGGCGTCGTCTCACGCGCCGTCTCGACGCGCACCTCCGTCCAGATCCTGAGCGGTGTGCTGCTCGAGGCGTCCGCCGGCGAGCTCCGCCTCGCGGCCACCGACATGGAGCTCTCGCTGCGCGCGACCGTCGCCGCGCAGATCGAGGGCGACGGCTCGATCGTCCTTCCGGGCAAGACGTTCGTCGACATCGCTCGGCTGCTGCCGGGCGACGAGGTGCAGATCGAGCACAAGCCGGCGGAGTCCGTCGTCCACGTGACGGCCGGCAGCGCCGCGTACACGCTGCACACGTACAACCCGGAGGACTTCCCGCGTCTGCCCGACGTCTCGTCGGTGCAGACCTTCCCCATCGAGCGCGAGTCGCTGCTCGAGACGATCCAGCGCGTCGCCCGCGCCGCGTCGCGCGACGAGTCCCGTCCGGTCCTCACCGGCGTGCTCGTGTCGTTCGGCAGCGGGAGGCTGACGATGGCCGCCACCGACTCGTACCGCCTCGCCGTCAAGGAGACCGAGCTGACGAGCTCGGCGCCCGACCTCGAGGCGATCGTCCCGAGCCGTGCGCTGCAGGAGCTTGCCCGGATCGCGTCCGGCGGCGACACGGTCGAGGTCGGCGTGCACGAGAACCAGGTCGTCTTCGGCACCGACGGAACCTGGTTGACGACGCGCCGCATCGACGGCCAGTTCCCGAATTACAAGCAGCTGCTGCCGGAGCAGTTCGAGCACGTGCTGACCATGCCGCGGCAGGAGCTGCTCGAGGTCGTCCGCCGCGCCGCGGTGATGATCCAGCGGGCGACGCCGCTCCAGCTCCGCTTCGCCGAGGGCGAGCTGACGGTGATCGCGCGGACGCACGAGGTCGGCGAGTCGAAGGAGTCGATGCCGGCGCCGTACACCGGCGACACGCTCGAGATCGGCTTCAACGCCGACTTCCTGCGTGACGGGCTCGAGTCCGTCGACGGCGACGACATCCGTCTGAAGCTGATCAGCCCGCTCAGGCCGGCCGTGCTCCAGGGCGACAACGACGAGTTCACGTATCTCGTCATGCCGATCCGCCTGCCCGGCTAGAGATCGTCGTCGAGCACGTAGCGCTGCGCGACTACCGCTCCTACGAGCGGCTCGAGCTGTCGCTGTCGCCCGGGCTCGTCCTCGCGGTCGGGCCGAACGGCGTCGGCAAGACGAACCTGCTCGAGTCCCTGCACGTCGCGACGCAGGGGTTCTCGCCGAGGACACGCACCGACGCACAGCTGATCCGGTTCGGAGCCGCCGCCGCACGCGTGGCCGTCCGCGGGCGCCGCGCGGCGACGCCGGTCGAGATCGAGCTCGTCCTCGAGCCTGGTGCGGCCAAGCGTGCGAAGCTGAACGGCGCCGCGCTCCGCACCGCGGACCAGCTACGCGGCGAGACGGCGACGCTCGTCTTCACGCCCGACCGCCTCGGCGTCGTCAAGGGCGCGCCTGCGACCCGGCGCGCGTACTTCGATCGCGTGCTCGGCCGGCTCGCGCCCGCCCGCGCGCCGCTCCCGGCCGAGTACGGCGCCGCCGTCGCCCAGCGGAACGCCGCGCTGCGCATGCGCTCCCAGGCGCTCTCGGCGTGGACCGAGCAGGTCGCGGAGCTCGGCACGCAGCTCGTCGCGGCGCGCGAGGAGACGCTGGCGCTGCTCGCTTCCGCCTTCGCCGAGCGGGCCGGCGAGCTCGGCCTGTCGGACGCGGCGCTTCGCTACGAGGGCGAGCCGCCGACGGTCGAGGCGCTCGACGCGCGGCTCGACCGCGACCTCGACCGGGGCATCACCGGCCTCGGGCCGCACCTGCACGACGTCGTCATCGCCTCCGGGTCGCGCGAGCTGCGGAGCTTCGGGTCGCAGGGGGAGCAGCGGCTCGCCGTGCTCGCGCTCCTGCTCGCCGAGGCGGAGGTGATCGCCGACCGCCGCGGCTTCGCTCCGCTCCTCCTGCTCGACGACGTCCTCTCCGAGCTCGACCCGGCTCGTCGAGCGATCCTCGCGGCGCGGGTGGCGAAGGCGGGCCAGGCGCTCGTCACGGCGACCGATGTTGCGATGCTGCCGTGGGAGGCGAACCAGGTGATCGAGGTGGAACACGGATCCGCTCGCTGAGCAGCTCAGGCGCGAGCTGAAGGCCCTCGGGCCGAACCACGCGATGTCCGAGACGGTCGAGGCCTGGCCGGCCGCTGTGGGGCCGGAGATCGCCCGCAACGCGTGGCCGGCCCGCTTCCAGCGCGACGGCACGCTGATCGTGCACGTGAAGGACGCGATCTGGGGGTTCGAGCTCGGGCACCGCGCGGCGGCGATCGGCGAGCGCCTGCCGGGCCGGCCGCCGCTCAAGTTCGTCCCCGGCCCGCTGCCCGAGCCGGGGCCGGCCGAGGCGCCGCCCGACCCACCCCCTCCGGCTACCCTGGAGGAGCGCCGTCAGGCCGCCGATTGGGCCTCGTCCGTCGAGGACGAGCAGCTTCGGAAGGCCGTCGCGAAGGCAGCTGCAGCGTCGTTGGCGAGCCGCCGGAACAGCCGCCGCGTCTGATACAGTATTTCCTACCTGCAAATGCGGAATTTGCAGCCTTTTTTATGGCTGAGAAACAGCAAACGAGCGACTACAGCGCCAAGGACATCACCGTCCTCGAGGGCCTCGAGCCGGTCCGGCTCCGGCCGGGCATGTACATCGGCTCGACCGGCCTGCGCGGCCTCCACCACCTGGTCTACGAGATCGTCGACAACTCGGTCGACGAGGCCCTCGCAGGCTTCAACGACAAGATCGAGGTCACGCTCCATCCCGACCACTCGGTGACGGTCGTCGACTACGGACGCGGCATGCCCGTCGACACGATGCCGGGCAGCGACGAGTCGGCGCTGACGACGATCCTCACGAAGCTCCACGCCGGCGGCAAGTTCGGTGGCGCGGGCTACAAGGTCTCCGGCGGCCTGCACGGCGTCGGCGCCTCGGTCGTGAACGCCCTCTCCGAGTGGCTCGTCGCCGACGTGCGGCGCGACGGGAAGCTCTACCGCCAGAGCTTCAAGCGCGGCGTCCCCGACGGGCCGGTCGAGGTCGTGGGCGACGCCTCCGACATGGGCACGACGATCACGTTCCTGCCGGACGCGGAGATCTTCGAGGAGATGGACATGGTCGCCGAGACGCTCCTGCAGCGTCTGCGCGAGACGGCATTCCTCACCCGCGGCCTCTTCATCCGCTTCGTCGACGAGCGCGCCGACGGCAAGACGGTCGAGTTCCACTACGAGGGCGGCATCCGCGACTTCGTCGCGTACATCAACGAGGCGAAGGACGCGATCCACAAGCACATCGTCGACTTCCAGGGCGAGACCGAGCAGGGCCAGGTCGAGGTGGCGATGCAGTGGAACAACTCCTACCAGGAGTCGATCTTCACCTTCGCCAACAACATCCACACGATCGAGGGCGGCACGCATCTCTCGGGCCTGCGGAGCGCGCTCACGTCGACGCTGAACCGCAAGGCGACCGACCTGAAGCTGCTGAAGAAGGACGAGAAGCTCGACGGCGAGGACGTGCGCGAGGGCCTCGCGGCCGTCGTCTCCGTGAAGCTCGCGAACCCGCAGTTCGAGGGGCAGTCGAAGGCGAAGCTCGGGAACCCCGGCATCGAGGGTCTCGTGCAGACGACGGTGAACGCGCAGTTCGCGCAGTTCCTCGAGGAGAACCCGCAGGACGCGAAGGCGATCTGCAACAAGGCGATCGCGGCGATGCGCGCCCGGCTCGCGGCGCGGAAGGCGCGCGAGCTGACGCGGCGCAAGTCGGCGCTCGACAGCTCCTCGCTGCCGGGCAAGCTCGC
>JBEQUF010000287.1:0-8157 GCA_040349295.1 Actinomycetota bacterium
GGACGACGCTCGTTTGGCCGCGCGACAGCGAGAAGACCCGGTCGGGCGCGACCTCCGAGAGCGCGAAGCCCTTCGCCGCCGGCAGCCACGACGGCCGCGGCGTCGCCTGCACCAGCCGCACCTGCAGATCCGGATACGACTCGTAGAAGGTCTCGATCTGCGACGCCGACGGCGGCCCGGTGCGGAGCGTGTCCTCGACACGCGCACGGCGGAGCTCGTCGCCCAGGATCCCGCGGGCGACGGCCACCGACGCGTGCGCGGCGCGAAGCGCCGCGACGTACGCCGAGCGCGAGCCCTCGAACCGCTGCTTGATCACCGCCTGCTCGGCGTTCAGCACGTCCTTCGTGCTCACCGGCGTGTACGTGCTCTCGACGATCCGCTCGTAGAGCGCGCTGTACGCGGTCTCGCGGTCGCCCGTCAGCGCCTGCAGCTGCGAGATCTCGCCGTTCGAGAGGACGCGCTTCCCGACCAGGCACTGCGTGCTCCCTCCGAGCAGGGAGAGCTGCCCCTCCTTCAGGTTCGTGTCGAAGTCCTTGCCGATCGCCTTCGGCGCGTCGCAGAGCGACGGCGATCGCGTCCACAGCCACGCGCAGAGCGCATACGGCTTCGCCGGATCCTGCTCGCCGGCCGACCACTCGGCCCAGCCCCACGACCAGATCGACGCGATGCCCGTCTCGGCGGCGACCTGACGCGCGGCGAGCGCCTGCCACTTCGCGACGTCGTACCACGCGCTCGCCGGCTGCAGCCCGTTGCGGCCGCCGAAGCCCTTCGTCGTCGCGAAGCTGATCATCAGCCCGACCTTGTTCGCCGGGATGCCGTCGTCGGTGATCGTCGTCACCGCCTGGCGGTACGAGTTGCGGAGCGTGCGGTTGCCGAGGACCGCCCCCTGCTTCCACGTCGCCGTCGCCGGGACGTAGATCTCGCGCACGATCTCCGTCGTCTGCGCGAGCTCCTGCCACCACGGGCCGGCGTCGCCGCCCGTGTACGGCGCCTTCGGGATCAGCATCACCGTGTGCGCGCCGAGCTTCGCCAGGTCCTGCATGAACGTGAGCGCGTTCGCGCGGTACTGCGCGTACGCGTCCGACCACGGGGTCACGAGGCCGGGGCCGGCGAGCTCGTTCTCGACGATCACCGGCGTCTGGCAGCTGAGCTGCTGCGTGACGGCCGCGAAGAACTTCTCCGCCTTCGCCTCGAGGCCGGCCGGATCGGCCGGCTTCGTGCTCGTGCCGATGCGGTTGTTCAGGTGCAGGTCGAAGTAGACGGTCGTCGCGCCCGCCGCGCGCATCTGGTCGGGGTAGCCGGTGCCGGAGGCGCCGATGACGATGCCCGCCTTGCCGAGGATCGCGTTGAACGCCGGCTGCGGCCAGCCGTAGTCGAACCAGATCGGCGAGGAGGGCGGCAGTCCGCACTGCCCGGCGTACGGCGGCGGCGTCGCGGTCCGCGGCGACGCGGCCGTCGCGACCGACGGCAGGCAGAGGAGGAGTGCGACCAGCAGGAGCTTCTTCACGACCGACCCACCACAGGAGTAACAAAAGGGGCGGCTTGCGGCCGCCCCTTTTGCGATTCCCTTGCAAACGGTTTGCACCGCAAACCGTTTGCAGCCCTCTAGTCGCCGTCGAGCGGCGAGTCGACCTCGGGCACTTCCTCCGCCTCCAGATCCGAGTGCGGAGCGACGTCGCCGTCGGTCGGCTCGGGCGCGCCGCCGAAGTCGAGATCGAGGCCGGCGAGGCTGTCGCCGTCCGTCGACTCGATCTCCTCGAGCGCGGCGAGCAGCTGCTCCTCGGTCTGCGGCCGCTGGAGCGTCGACACCGGCGCCGAGTCGCTCGGGCGGATCTCGATCGTCCGGTACTTCTTCAGGCCGGTCGCCGCCGGGATCAGCTTCCCGATGATGACGTTCTCCTTCAGCCCGAGCAGCCGGTCGATCTTGCCCTCGATCGCAGCGTCGGTCAGCACCTTCGTCGTCTCCTGGAAGGACGCGGCCGACAGGAAGGACTCGGTGGCGAGCGACGCCTTCGTGATCCCGAGGATCAGCGGCTCGACCGTCGCCTTGTCCTTCTTCGCCTTCGCGTTCTCCCGCTCGAGGACGATCTTGTCCACGAGCTGGCCCGGCAGCAGGCTCGTCGCACCGGCGCTCTCGACACGCACCTTCTTGAGCATCTGCCGCACGATCAGCTCGATGTGCTTGTCGTGGATCTCGACGCCCTGCGACTTGTACACCTTCTGCACCTCGCCGACGAGGTACAGCTCGGTGGCCGTGTAGCCCTTGAGCCGCAGCAGGTCGGCGGGAGCGATCGAGCCCTCGTGGAGCGCGTCGCCCGGCTCGACGACCTGGCCGTGCGCGACGAGCAGCCGCGTCCGGCGCGGGACGGTGTACGTCGCGTCCTCCGACTCGTCGCCCGAGGCGGCGACGACGGTGATGTTGCTCGCCCGGTCGGTCTCCTCGATCGCGACCGTGCCGCCGACCTCTGCGAGCTGCGCGGCGCCCTTCGGGTTCCGCGCCTCGAAGATCTCGACGACGCGCGGGAGGCCCTGCGTGATGTCGGCGCCGGCCACACCGCCGGTGTGGAACGTCCGCATCGTCAGCTGGGTGCCCGGCTCGCCGATCGACTGCGCGGCGATGATGCCGACCGCGTCGCCGATCTCCGACATCTGACCGGTGGCGAGGAACGTGCCGTAGCACGCCTGGCACACGCCGGTCTCCGCCTTGCACTTCGCGACCGAGCGCACCGGCAGGACGAAGTCGTCCGCCGCCTCGCCGAGCTCCTCGATGATCTCGCGGAGGCGCGGCATCGTCAGCTCCTCGCCCTTCTCGGCGATCTGCGTCTTGCCCGGCTTGCCCGAGGCGAGCGGCTTGAAGACGTCCTCGGCGAGGACGCGGGCCGCGACGCTCTTGTTCAGGCCGTCGTCGAGGAAGATCGGCAGCTCGACGAACTCGTCGGTCCCGCAGTCGGCCTCGCGGATGATCACGTCCTGCGAGACGTCGACGAGACGACGCGTCAGGTACCCCGAGTCGGCCGTGCGGAGCGCCGTGTCGGCGAGGCCCTTGCGGGCGCCGTGCGTCGAGATGAAGTACTCGAGCACCGACAGGCCTTCCATGAAGTTCGCCTTGATCGGGCGCTCGATGATCTCGCCCTTCGGATTCGCCATCAGCCCACGCATGCCGGCCAGCTGCCGGAGCTGCGCGAACGAGCCGCGGGCGCCGGAGTTGGCCATCATGTAGATCGGGTTCAGCTCCTCGAAGTTGTTGATCATCGCCTCGGCAACCGTGTCGGTCGCCTCGGTCCAGATGTTCACGATCGACTCCTGGCGCTCCGACTCGGTGATGAGGCCGTGGTCGTACGCCTGCTCGACCTTCGCGACGCGCTCCTCGTACTCGGCGAGGATCTTCTCCTTGTCCGGCGGGATGATCACGTCGTTCTTCGAGATCGTGACGCCCGCCTTCGTGCCGTACTGGAAGCCGAGCTCCTTGATCGTGTCGAGCACGACTGCCACCGCGTGCGCGCCGTAGTCGTCGACGAGCGTCGAGATGAACGCCCCGAGCTCCTTCTTCGACAGCGTGCGGTTGATGAAGTCGTGGTATGTCGTGTACTCGCCCTCGAGTTCGCCGACCGCGTCGCGCAGCGCACGGTCGACCTCCGCGTTGAAGATCACGCGGCCGGCCGACGTGAGGACGAGCTCGCCCTCCCAGAGGTACTCGATCGGCTGCTGGAGCGTGATCTGCTTCGCGTCGAGCGCGAACTCGACCTCCTCCTCGGTGCGGAAGCGGGACGGGCGCGGATCGAAGTCCGCAACCGTCAGCTCCTCGAGGTTCTTGTCGGAGTAGGTCAGGTAATACGACCCGAGCACCATGTCCTGCGTCGGCGTCGCGAGCGCCTGGCCCGATGCCGGCGAGAGGATGTTGTTCGCCGAGAGCATCAGGATCCGCGCCTCGGCCTGCGCCTCGGACGACAGCGGCACGTGGACCGCCATCTGGTCGCCGTCGAAGTCCGCGTTGAACGCGTGGCAGACGAGCGGGTGCACCTGGATCGCCTTGCCCTCGACGAGCGTCGGCTCGAACGCCTGGATGCCCAGGCGGTGGAGCGTCGGCGCGCGGTTGAGCAGCACCGGGTGCTCCTGGATGACCTCCTCCAGGATGTCCCAGACCTCGCCCTGCATCTGGTCGACGTGCCGCTTGGCCGCCTTGATGTTCTGGACGATCTTCCGCTCGACGAGCCGGCTCATGATGAACGGCTTGAAGAGCTCGAGCGCCATCAGCTTCGGCAGGCCGCACTGGTGCAGCTTCAGGTGCGGGCCGGCGACGATGACCGAACGGCCGGAGTAGTCGACGCGCTTGCCGAGCAGGTTCTGGCGGAACCGCCCCTGCTTGCCCTTCAGCATGTCCGAGAGCGACTTCAGCGGCCGGTTGCCCGGGCCGGTGACCGCGCGGCCGCGGCGGCCGTTGTCGAACAGCGCGTCGACGGCCTCCTGCAGCATGCGCTTCTCGTTGTTGACGATGATCTCCGGCGCGCCGAGGTCCAGGAGCCGCTTGAGGCGGTTGTTCCGGTTGATGACGCGGCGGTAGAGGTCGTTCAGGTCGGAGGTCGCGAAGCGGCCGCCGTCGAGCTGGACCATCGGGCGGAGCTCCGGCGGGATCACCGGCACCGCCTCGAGGATCATCCACTCGGGCCGGTTCTCGCTCGTGATGAACGCGTTCACGACCTTGAGCCGCTTGATCGCGCGCTGCTGCTTCTGCCCCTTGCCGTTCTTGATCTGGTCGCGGAGCATCGCGGCCTCGGCGTCGAGGTCGAGGTCCTTCAGCAGGTCGCGGATCGCCTCGGCGCCCATCCCGCCGCGGAAGTACACGCCGAAGCCGTACGGCGACCCGAAGCGGTCCTTGAGCTCGCGGAAGATCTGCTCGTCGTTGACGATCAGCTTCGGCTCGAGCTCGCGGAAGAGCTGCCACGTCTGCTCGAGGCGGCGGACCGCGTCGACCGCGGCCTCCCGCGCGTCCTCGCGGCGCGACTCGATGTCGAGGTACATCTCGCGGACCTTCAGCGCCCACTGCGTGACCGCGTCGAGGTCCTCCTTCGTCACCTTGCCGTCCGTGCGCAGGCAGAGGTCGTTCGTGACCTCGCGGATGTCCTGCCCGTCCTCCCACGTGTCGACGACGTCGCGGAGCAGGCCGTTGCCGAGCTCGCGCGCCTTGTCGAGGTTCTTCACGTCGACGCCGGAGACGAGCTGGACGTCGTCCTCGTGCACCTCCGTGCCCTCGAGCAGCGCGTCGACGACGCGGTGCATGTGCTTCGTCAGCGCGCCCTTCTTGGCGCCGGCGGCCTTCGCCAGCTCCTTCTCGAGCGGCTGGACGGCGGCGAGGATCTGCTCGGCGGCGGACGCGACCTGCTCGATCTCGCGCGGCGTGAGGCGACGGTCGTCGCGGATCGCGGCGTTGCGGACGAGCTCGCGGATCTTCTTCGCGTCCTCGGTCGAGATCTGCGGCACGAGCTCGCTGAACAGGCCGCCCACGAGCCCGCGGACGTCCTCGAGCGTCGGCAGCACTGCCTCCTCGGCCCAGTTGTTGAGGCCGCGGACCCAGAAGTCGTCGTCCTCGTCGAAGTTCCGCTCCTTGCCCTTCGCGAAGAACTCGCGGCGGCGGGCGAGCCGGTCCTCGAGCGCGGCGAGCGCCTCGTCGCGGTCGACGTAGATCCGCTCGCTCTCGGCCTTGACCTGGTCCTCGAGGTCGTTCACGTCGGCGGCGCGCTTCTCGACGTCCACCGCCGTGACGATGGAGGCCGCGAAGTACAGGACCTTCTCGAGCTCGCGCGGAGCGATGTCGAGCAGGTAGCCGATGCGCGACGGCACGCCCTTGAAGAACCAGATGTGCGAGACCGGCGCGGCCAGGTCGATGTGACCCATCCGCTCGCGGCGCACCTTCTGGCGCGTCACCTCGACGCCGCAGCGCTCGCAGATGATGCCCTTGTACCGGACGCGCTTGTACTTGCCGCAGTAGCACTCCCAGTCGCGGGTCAGACCGAAGATCCGCTCGCAGAAGAGGCCGTCGCGCTCGGGCTTGAGCGTGCGGTAGTTGATGGTCTCCGGCTTCGTGACCTCGCCGGACGACCAGTCGCGGATCTGCTTCGAGGACGCGAGACCGATACGGATCGCGTCGAAGTCGTTGATGTCGATCAAGTTCTTCCCCAGTCCCTTCTTAGTCCTCGAGTTCCAGATCCACGAGATCCGCGTCGGCCACCGGGCCGAGCGCGTCCTCCGCTTCCTCGTCCGCCGACTCGCACGACTCGACCTCGACGTCGTCGAGGTCGCCGAGCGACTCGTCCGCCGGCAGGGTCAGCTCGCCGTCCTGATCGACGCGCTCCTGACCTTCCTCGGCCTCCTCGGCCGTGGGCTGCCGGCCGACCGCGCGGAGCGAGCCCGGCGAGAGGTCGATGCCGAGCTCTTCCGCGGCGCGGAGCAGCTCGTCCTCCTCCTCGCGGACCTCGACCTCGCGGCCGTCGTCCGACTGCACGTGCACGTCGAGCGCGAGCGACTGCATCTCCTTCAGCAGCACCTTGAAGGACTCGGGGATCGACGGCTCGGCGATGTTCTCGCCCTTGACGATCGCCTCGTAGGCCTTCACGCGCCCGACCGTGTCGTCGGACTTGATGGTCAGCATCTCCTGCAGGGTGTACGCGGCGCCGTACGCCTCGAGCGCCCACACCTCCGTCTCGCCGAAGCGCTGGCCGCCGAACTGTGCTTTACCACCCAAGGGCTGCTGGGTGACGAGCGAGTACGGGCCTGTGCTCCGCGCGTGGATCTTGTCGTCCACGAGGTGGAGGAGCTTGAGGATGTACATGTAGCCGACGGTGACCTTCGACTCGAAGGGCTCGCCGGTCTTGCCGTTGTACAGCTGCACCTTGCCCGACACGCGGCGACCTTCCGCCCGCTTCATGTCGACGTTCATCTGGATCGGCCCGTCGGCGTTCTGCGCCTGGAAGTCGATCAGCGCCTGGTCGACGTCGGCCGGCGTCGCCCCGTCGAAGACCGGCGTGGCGATCGGCGACGGGTTGCCGCCGTTGATCACCTGCCGGCGGTGCTTCCAGTTCGGCTCGCGGTCGCGCTCGCCGTTCTCGTGGAAGACGCCGTGCGCCGCCGCCCAGCCGAGGTGCGTCTCGAGCACCTGGCCGATGTTCATGCGGCTCGGCACGCCGAGCGGGTTGAGGATGATGTCGACCGGCCGGCCGTCCTCGAGGAACGGCATGTCCTCTTCCGGGACGATGCGCGAGATGACGCCCTTGTTGCCGTGGCGTCCGGCGAGCTTGTCGCCCTCCGCGATCTTGCGCTTCTTCGCGACGTAGACGCGGACGAGCTCGTTCACGCCCGGCGACAGGTCGTCGCCGTTGTCGCGCGAGAACGTCTTGACGTCGATGACGACGCCGCCCTCGCCGTGCGGGACCTTGAGCGACGTGTCGCGGACCTCGCGCGCCTTCTCCTTGAAGATGGCGCGGATCAGCTTCTCCTCCGCCGTCAGCTCGGTCTCGCCCTTCGGCGTCACCTTGCCGACGAGCAGGTCGCCCGAGCCGACCTCGGCGCCGATGCGCACGACGCCGCGCTCGTCGAGCTGCGCGAGCGACTCCTCCGAGCGGTTCGGGATGTCGCGCGTGATCTCCTCGTCGCCGAGCTTCGTGGAGCGGGCGTCGACCTCGTACTCGTGGATGTGGATCGACGAGAGGATGTCGTCCTTGACGATCCGCTCCGAGAGGACGATCGAGTCCTCGAAGTTGAAGCCCTCGAACGGCATGAACGCGACCAGCAGGTTCGCGCCGAGCGCGAGCTCGCCGTGGTCGGTCGAGCTGCCGTCGGCGAGCACCTGGCCCTTCGCCACCTTGTCGCCCAGGCGGACGATCGGCTTGTGGTGGATCAGCGTGCCCTGGTTCGAGCGCATGAACTTCGTCAGCGAATGCTCGTGCTTGCCGCTCTTCGACTCGACGACGATCTTGTCGGCGTCGAGGTCGACGATCGTGCCCGCATCCGCGGCGACGACGACGTCGCCCGAGTCGACGGCGGCGCGGTACTCGAGGCCCGTGCCGACGAGCGGCGCCTGCCGGACGAGGAGCGGCACCGCCTGCCGCTGCATGTTCGCGCCCATGAGCGCGCGGTTCGCGTCGTCGTGCTCGAGGAACGGGA
>JBEQUF010000289.1:0-2555 GCA_040349295.1 Actinomycetota bacterium
GCAGCGTGTCGGCCTGGGAGGCGTTCGCGCCGTGCGCCGCCGCGCTCAGCGTCGACTGCGCGCGTGCGCGGAGCGTCTGCAGCTCGACCGCGGTGTCGAGCCGCTTCGGGGTCAGCGCCGCGACGGCGTAGAGCTGGAGTCCGCGGCGGAACGAGACGTCGTCGCCCGTGCCGAGCAGCGAGCCGGCGAGACCGCCGAGGCTCGTCCCGGGCGTCCAGGTCGCACGGCCGGGTGTCGCCGCGTAGACCGCGTCGCCCTGCGCGATGCTCCGCTGCCAGCTGCGGACGTCACGCGCGAGCAGCACCGCGAGCACGGCGACCGCCGCGAGGAGCACCGCGCCGCCGAGCCGCACGGCTCTCACGCGGTCCCCCATTCGAGCCGCGGCGCCCAGGCGGCGGCGATCGCCAGCGCCGCGGCTGCGGCGAGCGCGAGCGCGACGAGCGTCCACGGGAACGGCACGACGTCGCGCTGCGGCACCTGGTCGAGCCTCGGCGCCTCGGCGATCGGCACGCCGGAGCCGAGCAGGCGCTGGAAGAGCGTCGTGTCCTGCGCGGACGGGTTGAGGCCGACGATCCGCAGCGGCACGCGGTCGCGCTGGTAGGCGGCGACGACCGTCGAGAGGCGCGGCACGTCGTTCGGGTCGTCGTCGAGGTCGCTGACGAGCACGACCGCGGGCCGCCGCTCCTGCGCGGTCGCGATCGAGTGCGCGAGGTCGAGGCCGGCGGACACCTTGGTGCCGGCGGTGAACGTGGTCGTCCACGGGTTGACCGGGAACGACGGCGTGAAGCCGGGGCGGCTCTGCGGCGGGACCGCGAAGTAGCGGACGTACGGCGTCAGGTCGGATGCGGGGACGCCGGGCGGCAGCGCCTCGTAGGCCGTGTCGGAGAAGACGACGAGGCCGATCCGCGCCGAGCTGCGCGCGATCGCCGCGAGCGTGCCGCCGATCCGCGAGTACGTGTCGGTCGACACGCTCGCCGACACGTCGAGGACGACGATCGTGCTGGCTGCGTGCGGGAGCGTCACGACCGTCTGTGCGTGCGGATGCCGTGACACGACGATGCAGGCGATCGTGCAGCCGGCCGCCGTCGCCGCGAGCAGCGCGCGCACGGCGAGCGACGCGCGCGAGCGCGCGCGCAGCACCGGTGCCTCCGCGAGCGGGATCGCGCTCACGCGTGCCGCTCCAGCACGTCTTCGATCGCCGGCGTGTCCGGCTCGCGTGCCGACCATGCGAGGTCGCGCGCGGCGCGGTCGCCGGCGAGACGGGAGAGGAGCCCGAGCGCACGTCGGCGGTCGGGCACGTCGCGGCCCTCCGACTCGCGCAGCAGCCGCAGCGCACGCGTCAGCTCGTCCTGCTCGTCGACGAGCCGGCGGCGGCGCAGCGCGAACGCCTCGAGCGCGAGCAGCGCCACCGCGCCGGCCGCCGCGACGCCGGCGATCGCCTCGAGCGCCGTCGTCGCCGAGACGGGCGAGACGCGGTACGCCGGCGCGGGCGGGGTCGTGTCCGCGGCGAGGCGTGGCGTCGCGCGGGCGAGGTCCTTCGCGGACACCCGGCTGCGCACGTGCAGCGAGCGCCACGGTGTGCGCACGGTCGTCCCGTCGACCGTGACGGTCGCCTTCGGGAGCCGGACGGCGCCGCCGAGGCAGTCGGCGGTCAGGCACGCGACCTGCTGTGTCACCGTCACCGTCTCGAGGCGGCCGGAGCGCGTGCGTGTCGTGCGTGCGGGCGCGAGCACGGTGAGCGGCGCGAGGTCGTCGAGGATGTCCAGGCTGCCGACGTGCACGGCGTCCCGGTCGAGGACGACGACGAGCCGTGCGGTCAGGGGCGCGCCGAAGTCGACGCTGTCGGCGCCGAGCGACGTCCGCACGACGGCGGGTGCGGTCGGCGCCGTCGCGGGCGCGCCGCCGCCGCGGGCGAGCAGGACGGCGGCCAGCACCGCGCCGGCCGCGAGCACGGCGAAGGCCGCCCTCAGTGCAGCCATCGCCGCCGCCGCCGTTCCTCCGCCCACGCGATGAAGGCGCCGTCGACGAGGGCCGGGTCGCTGTCGCCGACGTGGACGGCGTCGAGGCCGAACGACGCGAGCTCGTCGTCGAGGGCCTGCCGCCGCCGTTCGTGCTCGTCGCGGCGCCTGCGCGCCTCGCGTCGGCTGAGCCGGACGCTCGCGCGCTCGCCCGTGCGCGGGTCGGCGACCGGCACCGCGACGCCGCCGACGTCCGGGAAGCTCGCCTCCCAGACCGGGTCCTGGATCACGACGGGCACGACGTCCCAGCCGTGCGCGACGGCGTCCTGCCACGCCGCGGCGGGCGGCGGCGCGAGGAAGTCGGAGAGGACGAAGACGAACGTCGCCGCGGGGAGCAGTCCGCGATGCTCGGCCAGGAAGGCGAGCGACCGCTCGACGGTGTCGTCGGGCGCGTCGAACGTGTCGTCGCGCTGCGGCAGCGGCCGGCGCGTGGGCGGCACCCAGCCGTCGTCGTCGATCGCGCCGATGTCCGCCCGCGCGGCTGCGGCGCTCGCTGCGACGGCGGCGATCGCCTCGTGCAGGGCCTCGCGCTTCGAG
>JBEQUF010000308.1:0-8230 GCA_040349295.1 Actinomycetota bacterium
CCTCGGGCTCCTCGTCTCGGGTCGCGCCGTCGCGCCGCTCCGGCGGCTGACCGAGACCGCCGAGCGGATCGTCGAGACAGGCGATCTCAGCGAGCGCACCGGCAAGGAGGGCCGCGACGAGATCTCCCGGCTCCCGGCAAAGCTCGACGAGCTGCTCGCGACCGCCGAAGCTGCGTTGCTCGCGCAGCGCCAGCTCGTCGCGGACGCATCGCACGAGCCGCGCACCCCGATTGCGACGCTGCGCGCCAACGTCGAGCTGCTCGCCGCCCCGGGCTCGCTCGACGCCGCCGAGCGGGCCGAGCTCGTCGCCGACGTGCACGAGGAGCTCGAGTCGATGACGGCGCTCGTCGCAGAGCTCGTCGAGCTTGCCCGCGGCGAGGAGCGCGAGATCGCGCCGACGGAGTTCCGGCTCGACGAGCTCGTGCGCCGGGAGGTCGAGCGTGCACAGCGGCGCTGGCCCGGCGTGCGCTTTCGCAGCGAGCTCTCACCGTCCGTCGTCACCGGCGTGCCGCAGCGGGTGGAGCGGGCCCTCGCGAACCTCCTCGACAACGCGCGGAAGTGGAGCCCGCCCGGCGCGCCCGTCGACGTCGCCGTGCGCGACGGGATGGTCGAGGTGCGAGACCACGGCCCCGGAGTCGCCGCAGAGGACGTGCCGCGCGTCTTCGACCGCTTCTACCGCTCGGGCTCCGCGCGCGCGCAGCCAGGGGCCGGGCTCGGGCTCGCCATCGTCAAGCAGATCGCCGACGCGCACGGCGGCAGCGTCGCCGTCGAGCAGGCCGCGGGCGGCGGGGGCGTGTTCCGCTTGCGCCTGTTACCCGTGTGACGGCGTTCGCACGAGGGCGACGCGGATCTCCGCACCCCCGTCGGGACGGTTCGCGACCGTGACCGAGGCGCCCTGGTGCTCGAGGAGGCGGCGCGCGATCGTGAGACCGAGTCCCGCCCCGCCGTCGAGGCCGTCTGCGCGAACGCCGGGCTCGAAGACGTGGGGGAGGAGCTCGTCGTCGATGCCCGGCCCTTCGTCTCGGACGGCGATCTCGACCTCCGCGTCGCCGTTCGCGCTCCAGGCGAGGTGGACCGCCGCGCCCTCGGGGCTGTACCGCAGCGCGTTGTCGAGGATGTTCGCGAGCGCGCGCTTGACGCGGTCGCGGTCGACGACGACTTGGAGATCGGGATCGCCGTCGAGCTCGATCGTGTTCGCGTCGAGCTTCGCGGTGTGCTCCGCGGCGGCCGCGACGTCGTGCAAGAGCTCGTCTACGAGGACGTCCTCGAGCTGCAGCGTCGGCTGCGCGTAGTCGTCGCGCGTGTACGCGAAGAGGTTGCCGACGAGCCGGTCGAGCGCGTCCGCTCGGGCCTCGGCGCGGTCGAGGTGCAGGGCCGGGTCGCCGACGTGCGAGCGAATCGCCTGCAGGTGTCCACGCAGCGCGAACAGCGGCGTGCGCAGATCGTGCGCGACGCTCGTGACGAGAAACCTCCTCGCCTCGTCCGCCTGTGCGCGCTGCGACGCGCTCTCGCCGAGTGCGGCTGTCATGCCCTCGATCGCGTGCGCGATGTTCGCGACCTCGCCGACGCGGCTGTGCGGGACGGCGACCTCGAGATCGCCGCCGGCGACCTTGTCGACCTCGAAGCTCAGCCTGCGCAGCGGCGCGACCATCCAGCGCCCAGCGAGCCAGACGGCGACTGTAAGGCCGAGGAGGAGCGCGACGAACCCGGTGACGAGAGCGGCGAGGGCCCGGCCCCCGACGGACACCGGCTCCGTGAACAGGCTGACCGCGAGCTCTCCCGTCCCCACGCCGATCAGCTCGTGCAGTGCCGGCGGCTTCTCCGCGCTCGTCTTCCCGCGAGTCTTCTCCAGACCGGGGGAGGTGTAGAGAACCGCCTTCTGGGGCGGCGACTGCGACGCGAGGACGAGCTGGCCGAGGAGGTTGCCGCGCTCGAGCAGCCGTGCGAAGCCGCGGATGGCGGCCGGCTCACGGATCTGCGTTCGGTGTGCGACGAGATACGCGACCGCTTCGTCCAGCGGCTTCCTCGCGTCGTGGCTCTGCACGTGCCGCGCGATCGACCACGCGGCGAACCCGGCGAGCGCGGGTGCGGACACCAGGGCGACGACGGTGGCGATGAGGAACGTGCGGATGCGGACCGGTGCGCGTGTCATCTGCCGCCTGGATCGAACCGGTAGCCGGCGCCCCAGACGGTGACGATGTAGCGCGGTCTGCCCGGATCGGGCTCGATCTTCTGACGGAGGCGTGCGACGTACACCGCGACCGTGCTGCGGTCGCCGAACGAGCCCCACACGAGCTCGAACAGCTGGTCGCGGCTGAAGACCTGCCGCGGGTTCTCGACGAGGATGCGGAGCAGCTCGAACTCGCGTGCCGTCAGGTCGACCTTCGTCCCGCCGCGGCTCACCTCGTGCGCGGGAAGGTCGACCGCGAGCTCGCCGAAGCGAAGCGTCCGGTGCCCGGGAGCGGGAGACGCTCGCCGCAGCACCGCCTTGACGCGCGCGACGACCTCCGCCGGCGTGGCGGACTTGACGATGTAGTCGTCGCCGCCGAGGCCGAGCCCGCGAATCTTGTCGGCGTCGCTGTCGCGTGCGCTGAGGAACAACACCGGCACGTCCGAGTCGCGGCGCAGGCGGCGGCAGATGTCGAAGCCCGACTCGTCCGGCAACATCACGTCGAGCAGCACGAGGTCGGGTCGGGCGAGCGCGACCTGCTCGCGCGTCTCCCGGCTGCTCCCTGCGTGGCGGACGCTGAAGCCCTCCGCCTCGAGGAAGTCGCGCATCAGCTCGGCGATCTCGGCGTCGTCCTCGACGACGAGGATCGACGCTCCGGTGGGCTCGACGCTGCTCACTCGGCGCAAGTGTCGCGGAAACACGGGGCGGTCAGGACTGCGCGCGCCCGTTTTCAGGGACTTTTCATCGTGCGTTCCCGACGCTGTCGTCGCGCGGAGCGAGCATCGATCGCATGACCTCGTCTGCGTCTGCGCCCGTCGTTCTCGTCGCACGGAGGGCCGTGAAGCGCTCGGCCGCCACTGCCGTCGCCGGCAGCGTCGTGCTTCTTGCCGCCGCCTGCGGCGGTGGCCGTCCGGCGGCGACGCCGCAGCATGGCGGCGGCCCGGTCGCCTTCTCCGCGTGCATGCGCTCGAACGGGGTCGCGGCATTCCCCGATCCCGACAGCAGCGGGGTGATTCCGAAGGAGAGCCTGTCGCAGCTTCGCGTCAGCAGCGTGCGGTTCCACGCGGCCACGAGCGCGTGCGCCCACCTTCTGCCGAACGGCGGCCGGCCGCCCGACGCGTCCGCGCTGGAGCGTGTCAAAGCGCAGGGACTGCGCTTCGCGCAATGCGTGCGCCGGCACGGCATCCCTGCGTTCCCCGATCCGGACGGAAGCGGCCGGATCCCCGACCCAGCGCGCTTCGGGATCGACCAGGGGTCGCCCGTGTTCCGGGCCGCGAACGACGCCTGCGCGAAGGACCGGCCGCCCTACATCCCCTCGAACGCCGCCTACGAAGCCTGGGCGGCGACCCACACCGGAGGTTGAGCATGCGGAAGTCCTCTTCGATCGCGCTCGTCCCGCTCGTCGCCGTCGCGGTGCTCGCGGCCGGCTGCGGCGGCGGCAGCCCGAAGCCCGCCGCCGGCGCTCCGCCCGCCACGACGACGGTGCTGAACGGCTCGGTCGCCGGCGCGCTCGCCTTCGCGCGCTGCATGCGCGCCCACGGGATCCCGGGCTGGCCCGATCCGAGCAGCGACGGCGGGTTCGACAAGGCGAAGCTCCTGGCGCTCGGCGTCAGCCCGTCGCGCATCCGCTCGATCGAGGACGGCCACTGCCGCTACGACTTCGAGCCCGCGCCACCGCCGACCCGCAGTCAGCTGGCGCATCGGTTGCAGGGCCTGCTCGCCTTCGCGCGCTGCATGCGCGGACACGGGGTGGATGCGTTCCCGGATCCGACGACGCAGGGTGAGCTGAGCATCGCGTCCGTCCGCGCAGCCGGCGTCGACCTCCGCTCGCCCGTCGTCCAGGCGGCAGCGCAGACATGCCTCCCGGCCTCCGACGGGGTGCTCACCGCCGCACAGGTGCAGCGGGCGGAGCGGGAAGCCGGCTGAGCGTGCCGCAGTCGTTCACCGACTCGTTAACGCCCGTTCAGAGTGGCTTTAGGGTCGACGAGTTTGCTGCGTGCGACATGAACGGACGTCGCCTCGCGCTCCTTCTCGCACCCGTCGCCGCGGTCGCCGCCGGCTGCGGCGGCGGTCACGGCTCGCCCGGCGTCGCGGGCCTGGGCACGACTGCAGCGATGACCACCACGAGCACAGGCTCCTCCGCGACCGGTGACAAGCAGTCGAGCGCGCTCGCGTTCTCGCAGTGCATGCGGCGCAACGGCGTTCCCGGCTTCCCCGACCCGTCCGAGGGCGGAGGGCTCAGGATCAGCGCCGGCAGCGGCGTCGATCCCGACTCTCCGCAGTTCAAGGCCGCGCAGTCGAAGTGCGGCAAGCTCCTGCCGAACGGCGGCCGCCCGTCGCAGGCGCAGATCCAGAAGGCGGAGGCGTCGGCGCTCGCGTTCTCCCGCTGCATGCGCGCACACGGCGTGCCCGACTTCCCCGACCCGCAGTTCGACACGAGCGGTCCCGGGTTCGGGATCAAGATCGGCGGCAAGGGCAACGGTCTCGACCCGAGCTCTCCGATCTTCCAGGCGGCGCAGCGGGCGTGTCAGAAGGACCTGCCCGGCGGGCTGAAGGGCCGCGGCCCCGCGGTCGTGACGGGATCCGGGAAGTGAAGATCCGGCGGCGAGGCGTCGCCGCTGCGGGCGTCGCCGTCGCTCTCGTCGTCGCCCTCGTCCTTGTCGTCGACCCCTTCGGATCGAGCACTCCCGCATCCTCGATCGACAACGCGGCGCCGACCGCGACCGCCCGAATCCAGCGCGAGTCGATCGACGCGCAGACGCAGGTCGACGCGACGCTCGGCTACGCCGACGCCGGAACGATCGCCGTGCCTGCCGGCACGGCTCCGAGCGCGCTCGAGCAGGCCGTGCAGGCGGCCGCGCAGGCGGACGCCACGCTCGCCGGGGCGCGCGCGACGCTCGCGATCGACGCCCAGGCGCTGGTGCAGGCGCAGTCGGCGCTCGCAGCCGACCGCGCGAAGCGCGCGGTCGACTGCGACGGCGACGGGGCGGCCACGGGCGCGAGCACGTCTCCGTGCGCAGCCGACGCGCAGGCCGTCGCCGCGGACGAGGCGAATGTCTCCGCCGGGGCGGCGAAGGCCGCGGCCGATCGGCGCACGGTTGCGACGGCGCAGAGCGCGGACGAGGCCGCGCAACAGAGTTTCGCGACGGCGCGCGCCTCGGCGGCCGTGTACGGCCAGACCTCCAGCTACACGAGCCTGCCCTCCGTCGGTGCGGTCGTGCGGCGGGGCGGGACGCTCTACGGCGTCGACGGCCGGCCCGCCGTCCTCCTCTACGGACCGACGCCGGCCTGGCGTTCCTTCGCAGCGGCGATGGCACCGGGGCCGGACGTCGCGGAGCTGAACCTGAACCTTCGCGTGCTCGGCTTCGGAGCGCCACACGGCGACGCGTTCACCTCGGCGACGGCGTCTGCCGTCGCGCGCTTCCAAGCTGCGCACCATCTCGCGCAGACGGGCGAGCTCGCGCTCGGCTCGGTCGTGTTCGAGCAGGGCGCGGTGCGCATCACGAGCGTGACTCCCACGCTCGGCGCGGCCGTGCAGCCCGGCCCGGTGCTGGCCGTCACGTCGCTGCGCCGCGTGGTGTCGATCGCGCTCGACGCGGCGCAGCAGTCGCAGGTGAAGGTCGGCGATCCGGTCGTGATCACGCTTCCCGACAACCGCACGACGCCGGGGAGGATCACCCATGTCGGCTCGGTCGCCACCACACCGTCGGGCAGCGACCAGAGCGGGGGGAGCAGCACCCCGACGATCGAGGTCGACGTGACGCCGACCGATCCCGCCGCGACGGGACGGCTCGACCAGGCGCCCGTCTTCGTCTCGATCACGACGGCGAGCGTGCGGAACGCCCTCGTCGTCCCCGTCGGCGCCCTGCTCGCGCTCGCCGGCGGCGGCTACGCGCTCGAGCTCGTGGCGCAGGACGGCAGCCACCGTCTCGCCGCAGTCGAGCTCGGGCTCTTCGACGACGGGAAGGGCGTCGTCCAGGTCACCGGCGCGGGGATCGCCGCCGGTCAGAAGATCGTGGTGCCGGCCTGATGGACGCCGTCCTCGAGCTCGAGCACGTGGCGAAGCGCTACGACGCAGAGCCGCCGGTCGAAGCGCTCCGCGACGTCAGCTTCGCGGTCCGCAGCGGCGAGCTCGTCGGGATCGTCGGCCCGTCGGGATCGGGGAAGTCGACGCTGCTGCACGTGATGGGGACGCTGGACCTGCCCAGCGCGGGCCGCGTCAGCATCACCGGACTCGACGTCTCCGAGCTCGGCGATCGCGAGCTCGCGGCGCTGCGCGCGACGAGGATCGGCTTCGTCTTCCAGCAGTTCTTCCTCGCCGAGCACACGACCGTGCTCGAGAACGTCGCGGACGGCCTGCTGTACGCGGGCGTGCCCGCGGTGGACCGGCGTGCGCGCGCAGCGGAGGCGCTCGCCCGGGTCGGGCTCGCGAAGCGCGCGGGCTTCCGGCCCACGCAGCTCTCCGGCGGCGAGCGGCAGCGCGTCGCCATCGCGCGCGCGCTCGTGGGCCGGCCGGCGATCGTGCTCGCCGACGAGCCGACCGGCAATCTCGACACGGCGACGGGCCGGACGATCCTCGCGCTGTTCGACGAGCTCAACGCAGAGGGCGCGACCATCGTCGTCATCACGCACGAGCGGGAGGTCGCCGAGCATCTTCCGCGCCAGGTCGAGCTGCGCGACGGCCGGGTCGTCACCGACAGTGGAGAGGAGCGCCGATGATCCGCCGCCTTCCGTTCGTCGCACTGCTCGCGTTGACGCTCGCCGCGTTGCCGGCTCGTGCCGCCACCGCGTCCTGTCCGGACTCGAACCCGCCGAACGAGCTCGTGCTCGTCGCCGGAAGCCTGCAGACCGCGCAGCTCGGCCATCCGTTCGGCACGACTCTCGCCGTTGCGCTCGCGAACACGAACGGCTGCCCCGTCAACGGCCAGCTCGCGGGAGCGAGCGTCGCCTTCTCGGCGCCGGGCAGCGGTGCGAGCGGGACGTTCGCCGGAGGCGGGACGAGCACGATCACGGTGAGCACCGACTCGAGCGGGCGTGCGGTCGCGCCGGTCTTCACGGCGAACGACACGGCCGGCCAATACGTCGTCCACGCGAGCTCGGGCTACGGCGGCGTCGACTTCACGCTCGTGAACAGCGGTGTCGGCATCCCGGTGTCGATCGCGGCGTCCGGTGGCGCCGGCCAGTCGGCGCAGGTGAACGGTCGCTACGCGCAGCCGCTCACCGCGCGCGTGCTCGACGGCGCCGGCAACCCGGTGCAGGGCGCCGAGGTGGCGTTCACGCTCTCTCCGAGCGCGTACGGCGCAGGCGGGACGTTTCTCGGCGGAGGAGCGCAGACGAGCGCCGTCACCAATGCATCGGGCGTGGCGACGTCGCCGCTCGTCGTCGCGAACGACACGCCGGGACCGTTCACCGCGACGGCGTCGACCGGCGGCGTCGTCCAGCCCGCCGCGTTCCCGCTGTCGAACACCGTCGCCACCGTCACGCTCGCCGCGCAGGAGCGCGTGCTCGCCGCAGCCGTCGGCAGCACGTACACGAAGCGCTTGCGTGTGAAGGTGCTGGATGCTGCGGGCAATCCGGTGGTGGGCGCCGCAGTCGTGTTCGCGCTCGAAGCGGCGCACAGCGGCGCCGGGGGCGTCTTCCTCGGCGGGGCGACGCAGACGACTGCGTACGCCGACGGCGACGGGATCGCGACGTCGCCTGCGGTCGTGGCGAACACGAGCGCCGGGACCTTCGGTGCGTCGGCCTCCGTCGCCGGCGCGGCTGCGACGTCGTTCGCTCTCCGTAACACCGCCGGACAACCGGCATCGCTCTCGGCCGGCGCCGCGGCAATGCAGTCGGCACACGTGCACTCGCGGTTTCCCGTCCGCCTCGCGGTGACGGTCACCGACGCGAACGGCAATCCGGTGCCGGGAGCCGTCGTCACGTTCACTGCGCCGAAGCGCGGCGCCGGCGGACGCTTCGTCGGCGGGCGCGTCGCCCGTGCGACGACCGACGCGGACGGCGTCGCCGTCGCACCGGCGCTCCGGGCGAACGGGACGAGCGGCGGCTTCGTCGTCGTCG
>JBEQUF010000324.1:0-4877 GCA_040349295.1 Actinomycetota bacterium
ACCGAGCGCCGCCGCATGCGCGCGCTCGCGCACGGCGGCGTCGCTCGAGATCGGCTCGACGTGGACGACGACGTCGGCCTCGGGGAGCGCGGACTCGAGCGCGCGCTCGACGGCGTCCGCGACGGCGTGGCCCTGGCCGACCGCGGCGTCGACCTTGACGCCGACGACGACGTCGGCGAAGACGCGGCCGGCCGCCTGGCGCATGCGGAGCCGGCGCAGCTGCACCGCCGGCTCGATGCCGGCGATCGCCGCGCGCGCCGCCGCTTCGGCGTCGGTCGGGACGCGGTCCATGAGCACGTCGATGTTCCCGCGCATCAGACGCGCGGCAGCCGAGACGACGATCGCGGCGACGACGAGCGCGGCGATCGAGTCCGCCTTCGGATAGCCGTGGCGGACGAAGAGCAGACCGACGAGCACGGCGAGCGAGCCGCCGAGGTCGGTCGAGAAGTGCAACGCGTTCGAGGCGAGCGCGGCCGAGTGGTAGCGGCTCGCCGCCCGGAAGGACGCAAGCGTCCGCCCGACGTCGATCGCGATCACGACGCCGATCACGACGAGCGCGTACCAGCGCGCGTCGACCTGCGTGTGGCCGCTGCCGGCGAGCCGCGCGATCGCGCGCCAGACGATGAGGAGCGATGCGACGACGAGGACGGCCGCCTCGGCGAGTGCGGATAGATGCTCCGCCTTGCCGTGCCCGTACTGGTGGCCGACGTCGGCTGGGCGCGCGGCGACGCCGACGGCGAAGAACGTGAGCAGTGCGGCGACGAGGTCGGTGCCGGAATGGGCGGCCTCGGAGAGCAGGCCGAGGCTGTGCGTCGCGACGCCGACGCCGAGCTTGAGCGCGATCAGCGCGATCGCGGCGACGACGGAGACGAGCGCGGTGCGGCGCTGCGGGCTCACGTCAGATCCGCTCGAGGGGCCAGACGACGATGTCCTGCCTGCGCGCGAAGTGCGTCACCGGCTCGCCCGGCAGCTCGAGCCGTGAGATCGACGAGAGCTCGACGTCGGCCTCCGCCGGCTGGAGGTCCCACGGCGCGTGATGGATCTCGGCGCGGTAGAGGTCGCCGCGGTGCTCGGCGTAGAGGCAGTACCGCTCGACGAGGAACCGTTCGCGCGAGCCCGGCTCGGCCCTGAAGACGGCGCCGCTCGGGCGGTAGCTCCCGCTGAAGACGCGGCCCGGCTCGGTCAGCCTGGCGCACTCGTAGTCGATCCACTCGCCGCGCTTCGTCGACGACATGCGGGCGTGGAAGCACGGCAGCCGGTACGCCCGCCGCGCCGCCTCGACCGCCGCCCGGCTCGAGGCGTCGAGCGAGAAGAACCAGACGCCCGGCTTGCCGTCCCGTGTGACGTAGGTGCGGACGTTCAGCTCGAGGAAGGACGACACGTACGGCAGCGGCAGCGTGCCCCGGGCCCGCAGCCCGGTCAGCCGGAACGGCGTCAGGCCGACCCACGCCGAGCCGTCGTGCGTGTCGACCTCGAGACCGGCAGGCACGTGCTCGCGGACGAGCTCGACGGGCACCGGCCAGTGGGCGAACAGGAGCTCCTCCCAGGTCTGCCCCACGATCCACCCGCGCGGCGGCACGGGCCACGGCCGGTGCTCGAGCGCCTCGAGCGAGCGGTTCTGGCGAATCGCGGCCTCGAGGTTCAGCATGTGGGTCTGGTCTCCGCCTGGGTCATGGCTGCCAAACATCTTGCCGCGAGCCTGCTGGCTTCGGTGACCACCGTGCACGTGCTCGTGGTGAAGGCCACCTGGGGCCCGGCGCCGGAGACGAAGCTCGCGGCGATCGAGCAGCAGGCGACGACGTTCTTCCGCAACGCCTCGTTCGGGACGGTGCAGCTGCAGTTCGACGAGACGCCGTGGCTGCAGGCCTTCGACTCCCCCGACGTCTGCGCCCGCTACGACACGCTCTCGGCGGACGCTGCGAACGCGGCGGCGCAGTGGACGCCCTCCTCGTACGACCGCGTCGTCGACCTGACGCCGTGCTTCGGCGACAGCGTCGGCAATCCGCACACGCGGACCGCGATCGTCAGCCTCGGCATCCTCGACGCGAAGGTGCTCGAGCACGAGCTCGGGCACACGTTCGGGATGAGCCACGCCGGCGGTCTCACGTGCGACCGCACGTGCAGGCTCGACCAGTACGCGAACCCGATCGACGTGATGGGGACCGGCAGCGGCGACTTCGGCGCGCTCCAGAAGGTGCAGGCGGGCTGGCCGGTCAACGTCGTCGACGCGGTGGTGCCGGGCACGTACACGCTCGCTGCGATCGAGCGGTCGAGCACGCTGCCGCAGGCGCTCGTCCTCCATCGCGGCCCCTACGACCTCTGGATCGAGCACCGCGCAGCGATCGGGAACGACGCGACGATCACGCGCACGGTGTGGGCCGCCGCCACGGCGGGCGTCCTCGTGCACGAGGCGCCGGCCGGGTCGCCCACGATCCCGTTCGACGAGCGCCGTCCCGACTTCCTGCTCGGCACGCCGCGCGGCAACGACCCGTTCATCGCCACGGGCAAGCGGTTCGTGATCCCGCACGTCGTCGAGATCGACGTCGTCAAGCGCACGTCGACGACCGTGACCGTCCGCCTGAAGCCGCTCGGCTAGAGATTCCCGCGCAAGGCTTGCTCGCGCTCGATCGCCTCGAAGAGGGCCTTGAAGTTGCCCTCGCCGAAGGTCGTCGCGCCGTGTCGCTCGATCACCTCGAAGAAGACGGTCGGCCGGTCCTGCGCCGTCTTCGTGAAGATCTGCAGCAGGTAGCCGTCCTCGTCGCGGTCGACGAGGATCTTGTGCCGCTGCAGCACGCCGTAGTCCTCGTCGATCTGGCCGACGCGGTCGACGACGTCGTCGTAGTAGGTGTCGGGCGTGTCGAGGAACAGGAAGCCGCGCGCCTTCATCGCCTCGACCGTGCCGACGATGTCGTTGGACGCGAGCGCGATGTGCTGCGCGCCCGGCCCCTCGTAGAACTCGAGGTACTCGTCGATCTGGCTCTTGCGCTTGCCCTCGGCCGGCTCGTTGATCGGGAACTTCACCTTGCCCTGGCCGTCCGACATCACCTTCGACATCAGGGCGGAGTACTCGGTTTGGATCTGGTCGTCGCCGAAGTGGATGATGTTCGTCATCCCGAAGACGCGCTCGTAGAACTCGACCCATTCGTTCATCCGGCCGAGCTCGACGTTGCCGACGACGTGGTCGACGTTCATCAGCCCGACGCCGCGCTGCGCATGGCCGTTCGACGACTGCGACACGTAGCCGGGCTTGAACGGGCCGGCATAGTCGGACCGGTTGACGAACGTATGGATCGTGTCGCCGTACGTCGCGATCGCGGCCAGCTCGATCGAACCGAACTCGTCGCTCAGGCGCTGCGGCTCGAGGACGCTGCGCGCGCCGCGCGACACGGCCTCGCCGTGCGCAGCGGCTGCGTCCGGCACGGTGAGCGCGATGTCGCGCACGCCGTCGCCGTGGTGGGCGTGATGCCTCGTGATCTCGTGGTTCTCGTGCAGTGCGCTCGTCAGCACGAAGCGGATGTCGCCCTGCTCGACGACGTACGACGCGCGGTCGCGAACGCCCGTCTCCGGGCCCGCATACGCGGTGCGCGTGAAGCCCATCGCGTGCTCGTAGAAGAAGGCCGCCTGCTTGGCGTTGCCGACCCAGAACTCGAGGTGGTCCCAGCCCAGCAGCGGCATGAAGTCGTCGGCCATGGGGCCGGATACTAGTTGTCCGGTTATTCGGCCGGGGCCACGTGGGTGACCCGCTCGAGCGCGATGCCCGCGAAGATGAGGATCCCGCCGGCGATCTCGAGGCCGTGCAGCGACTCGGAGAGCAGCACGAGCGCGAAGAAGACCGAGAAGAACGGCTGCAGGTTCGCGAAGAGCGACGCGCGCGGCGCGCCGACGAGGTCGATCGACCGGAACCAGAGGATGTTCGTCAGGAAGAGCGGGCCGACCACGGCGTAGAGGAACGCGATCCACATCAGCGCGCCCCAGTGCACGTGGTCGTGCGGCACCTGGTGCGCGCCGACCGCGGCCAGCGGGATCCAGCCGATCGCGAGCACGACGGAGCTGATCCGGAACGGCGAGTACCGCTTCATCAGCGGCGCGATCGTGGTCGAGTAGCCGGCCCAGGTGGCGGCCGTCGCGATCCCGAGCAGGTTGCCGAGCAGCGAGCCGGACAGGCCGCCGTCGCCGGAGGCGACCGCGATCAGCACGACGCCGGCGAAGGTGACGGCGGCGCCGATCCAGAACGTCCGCTGGAGCCGCCCGAGCCCGAAGACGACCGTGATCACCCCCATGAAGACGGGCGTCGCGCCGAGCAGCATCGCCACCGTCGACGCC
The DNA here is from genome assembly GCA_040349295.1 of Actinomycetota bacterium. Lineage (GTDB taxonomy): Bacteria > Actinomycetota > Thermoleophilia > Gaiellales > Gaiellaceae > Palsa-739. The sequence goes on from JBEQUF010000324.1 coordinate 4,324, forward strand.
GTCGCCAGCTTCACCGCATAGACGTAGACGACCTGGTTGACGAAGATCGCGAGCGCCGCGATCGCGACGAGCCACCAGTCGGAGCGAGGGATCCTGAACGTGCGCTCGCGCCAGAAGGTGAGGACCCAGAAGAGGAGGATCGCGAACCCGTAGCGGATCGTCCCGTACGCGAGCGGCTGCCAGCCGTGCTCGAACATCCACTTCGTGACCGTGACGTTGAGCGCCCAGAGGAGCACGGTTCCGAGCAGCATGAGGTCGACCGGATGCACACGGCGCACGCTCGCGACGCTACCGATTACGCTTCTCCGAGATGCCCGAGCCGACCATTGCCGACATCGACGCCCTCGTCGGGCCTGCAACGCCGCATTTCGCCTACCAGCTTCGCGCGCGCGTCCGCGAGCTCGTGCAGGGACTCCCCGAAGACCACGCCGTCCGCCGCTACGGGGAGGAGAAGATCGAGCTCCTCGACCGGCTCGGCACCGCCTCGTCGAAAGCCCTGGACGGCGGCCGTGAGCCTCGCTCCCGTCCGGGCTGGTCGGAGCTGCCGAGCTCGG
>JBEQUF010000176.1:0-5828 GCA_040349295.1 Actinomycetota bacterium
CGATCATGCTCGGCCTCGAGCCGGCGAAGACGATCTACGACCTCGTCGTCGCACCGGGCGAGCTCGACTCCGAGAAGCTCGCCGGCTACGTGACGAAGCACGCCTGCGGCCTCGACGTCCTCGCGGCGCCGCTCCGCCCCGAGGACGCCGAGCTCGTCGTCGAGAGCAAGGTGACGGCCCTGATCGAGGTGGCGAGGTCGTCGTACGACGCGATCGTCGTCGACACGTCGCCGTTCTTCCACGGGCCGATGCTCGCGACGCTCGACCGCACCGACCACCTGCTGGTGCTGTGCGGCCTCGACGTGCCGACGCTGAAGAACGTCCGCCTCGCCCTGCAGACGCTCGAGCTCCTCTCGTTCCCGGCCAGCCGCATCGACTACGTCATGAACCGGGCGAGCGCGAACGTCGGCCTCAAGACGCGCGAGGTCGAGGACGGGCTGAAGGTGAAGGTCGGGCACGAGCTGCCGATGGACCGGAACGTCCAGGTCTGCGTCAACCGCGGCGAGCCCGCGGCGCTCGCCGACCGCCGTTCGGACTTCGCGCGCGGGATCGCCGCCCTCGCGAAGCAGGTCGCGCCGAAGCAGGCGCCGACCCGTGAGCCGAAGCACCGGCGCCTCCCGATGTTCGCGAGGGCCTGACGTGGGGCTGCACGACAGGCTCTCGCGGAGCGTCTCCGCGAACGGCACGCTCGTGGAGGCCGCGGCGCCCGCGCCCGTCTCCGACCCGTACGCCGTGCTGAAGGCGCAGGTGCACCACGCGTGCATCGCGAAGCTCGGGCCCGAGCTCTTCAACGACAGCCCCGAGGACATCAACGACGCCGTCTACAAGGCGGTCACCGAGGAGCTCGCGATCACGGACACGCCGCTGACGCGCGAGGAGCGCCGCGAGCTCGTCCGCCAGCTCACCGACGACATCCTCGGCTACGGGCCGATCCAGCCGTACCTCGCCGACGACACCGTCACCGAGGTGATGGTGAACGGCGCCGCGCAGGTCTACGTCGAGCGGGCCGGGAAGATCGAGAAGACGAGCTCGAGCTTCGTCGACGACGCGCACCTGATGCGCATCATCGACAAGATCGTCTCGCAGGTCGGACGTCGCGTCGACGAGGCGTCGCCGATGGTCGACGCGCGCCTGCCCGACGGCAGCCGCGTCAACGCGATCATCCCGCCGCTCGCGCTGACCGGCCCGACGCTGACGATCCGCAAGTTCTCGCGCGACCCGTACACGATCAACGACCTGATCACGTTCGGGACGCTCTCGCCGCGCGCGGCGCAGTTCCTCGGCGCCTGCGTCAAGGGCAAGCTCAACATCCTCATCAGCGGCGGTACCGGCACCGGGAAGACGACGACGCTGAACGCAGTGTCGTCGTTCATCCCGGGTGACGAGCGCATCGTCACGATCGAGGACGCCGCCGAGCTGCAGCTGCAGCAGCCGCACGTGATCACGCTCGAGTCGCGGCCGCCGAACATCGAGGGCGTGGGGGAGGTGCGCATCCGCGAGCTCGTGCGGAACGCGCTGCGCATGCGGCCCGACCGGATCATCGTCGGCGAGGTTCGCGGGGCCGAGACGCTCGACATGCTCCAGGCGATGAACACGGGCCACGAGGGCTCGATGACGACGATCCACGCGAACTCCGGCCGCGACGCGCTGTCCCGGCTCGAGACGCTCGTGCTGACGGCAGGTGTCGAGCTGCCGCACCGGGCGATCCGCGAGCAGATCGCGAGTGCCTTCGACGTGCTGGTGCAGATCGTCAGGCTCGTCGACGGCACGCGGCGGGTCAGCTGCATCAGCGAGGTCGTCGGCATGGAGTCCGACGTCGTGACGCTCCAGGACCTCTTCGTGGCGGCGTCGCCCGACGAGGAGGAGGCGGCACGTGCGCGCCGGCTGCTGACGCCGCTGCGTGCGACCGGGCTGAAGCCGCACTTCCTCGAGAAGCTGACCGCCAACAACGTCGTGCTGCCGGCCGGCTTCTTCAACTCCGAGGACGAGGACGTGCGTGCCGCCTTCGCCGTCAACGGGTTCAGCCAGTGAAGCGACCGCGCATCAGGTTGCGGATCCCGGCGATCGTCCTCGCGTCGCTGGCGGTGGCGCCGTCGGCGGTCGCCGGCGTCCGCATCGGCGGCGTCGACGTCTCGGGCTATCCGCAGGTGCGGCTCACCGTCGTCGCGCCGTCGTCGCCGTCGATCCTCGAGAACGGCGTGCCGGTCAGCGGCGTGCAGACGACGAACCTCGGACGTGCGAAGAGCGTCGTGCTCGCCGTCGACCGGTCGCAGTCGATGCAGGGTGGCTCGCTCGCCGATGCGACCGCCGCCGCGCGGGCGTTCGCCGACGCGAAGGCGAGCGGCGACCGCGTCGAGGTGATCACGTTCGGCCACGAGGCGCTGACGCTGTCGAGGTTCTCGAGCTCGGCGATCGACGCCGACGCCGCGCTGACCGGCCTTCGGGCCGACACCCGTCCCGGCACGGCGCTGTGGGACGCCGTCGCGCGCGCGGCGGCGGCGCTCCGTCACGAGGACCAGCCGGGCCACGTGATCATCGTCGTCACCGACGGCCGCGACGTCTCGAGCACGTCGACGCTCGACGACGCGATCGCCGCGGCACAGCGGGCGCACGCGGCTGTCTACGCGGTCGGGATCGCGGGCCCCGAGTTCACGCCGGCGCCGCTGCAGCAGCTCGCCGCGCGCACCGGCGGGGCGTATCTCGAAGCGAGCTCGAGCGCAGAGCTGACGTCGCTGTACCGCCGGATCGACCGCGCCCTCGCGGACACCTGGCAGGTCGAATACGTCACCGCCCGTCGCCCCGGCGACACGGTCGCCGTGCGCGCGGTCGTCCCCGGTGCGCAGGCGGCGGTGCGCGACGTGCGCCTCGACGCCGCCGGCGCCGCGGCTCCGGCCGGGCCGGCGCCGACCGTCCTCTCGCGCCGGCTGTGGCGCTCGCCGCTCGCGCCGCTCGTCCTCTCGGTGGCCGTCGGCCTGCTCGTGCTCGTGGCGATGGTCTTCCTGACGGCCGTCCGCGCCGGCAGCCGGCTCAACGCGCGCATCGCGCCGCACCTCGGGACGCCGCAGCGCGTCGGGCAGGCGAAGCCCAGGCGGCAGGGGCAGTCGTTCCGCCGGCAGCTCGTCGGCGCGACCGAGCACGCGTTCACGAAGTTCCCCCGGTTCCGGGCGCTGCAGGGCCTGCTGACGCGCGCCGACCTGCCGCTGCTGGCGGCAGAGCTGCTCTACGTCGCCCTCGGCGTCGCCGTCGTCTTCGGTCTCGTGTCGGCACTCACCGGCGTTCCGAGCCTGCTCGTGCTCGCCTTCATGGCCGGCGGCTTCGCGCTCCCGATCGCCTGGGTCGCCTACCGGGCGAAGAAGCGGATGAAGGCGTTCGACAACCAGCTCGCCGACCTCCTGATCACGATCGCGGCGTCGTTGAAGGCCGGGCACTCGTTCCGGCACGCGATCCAGGCGGTTGTCGACGAGGGCGGCGACCCGGCGGCGAAGGAGTTCCGCCGCGTCCTCACCGAGACGCGCCTGGGCCGGCCGATGGACCAGGCGCTCACCGAGATGGGCGACCGGGTCGGCTCGAAGAACCTCACGTTCGTCCTCAACTCGGTGACGATCCAGCGGCAGATCGGCGGGTCGCTGGCGGGCCTCTTCGACATGGTCGCCGAGACGGTGCGGCAGCGGCAGCAGTTCGCGCGCAAGATCCGCAGCCTCACCGCGATGGGCCGGATGTCGGCGTACGTGCTCGGCGGCCTGCCGTTCGCGGTGGCGATCCTGATCAGCCTCATCAGCCCGACGTACATGCGGCCGCTCTGGCACTCGGGCACCGGCCACGCGCTCGTCGCGATCGGCTGCGCGATGCTCGCGTTCGGCGCCGTGTTCCTCCGGAAGATCGTCTCGTTCAAGGGGTAACGGATGCTGCTGCTCGCGATGCTCATGCTCGGCCTGGCGATCTTCCTCGTCAGCGAGGTGGCGACCGCGCCGCAGCGGCGGCGGACGATCGCGCTGAAGCGGGCGGCCGCCTACGGCGCCGCGCGACGCAACGCCGACGAGGAGATCGAGCGGTTCAAGGAGCGCGTGTTCGTGCCTGCGGTCGAGCGGCTCGCGCAGCTCGCGCTGCGCGTCAACCCGAAGGTCTCCGCGGAGGCGATCGGCTCGCGGCTGATCGCGGCCGGCCTGGCGGCGCGGATCAGCACGTCGCAGTTCCTGGCCGTGAAGTCGGGGCTCGCGCTCGGCGGCGTCCTCCTCGGGCTGCTGTTCGGCGTCGCGGTCGGGCCGCTCGGCGGGTTCCTGCTCGCGGTCGTCTGCGCCGGCGGCGGCTTCTTCGTCCCCGAGCTCGTCCTGTCGGCGAAGATCAAGGCCCGACGCGAGCAGATCCGGTCGGAGCTGCCCGACGCGCTCGACCTGCTCGCCGTGTCGGTCGAGGCGGGGCTCGGCCTCGACGGTGCGATCGCGAAGCTCACCGAGCACATGGGCGGCGCGCTCGTCGACGAGTTCGCGCTCGCGCTCTCGGAGATGCGCATCGGCGAGGCGCGGCAGGACGCGCTGAAGAAGATGGCCGAGCGTGTGCCGGCGCCGGAGCTCGCGTCGTTCGTCCGCTCGGTGCTGCAGGCGGACACGCTCGGGATCTCGCTCGGCCGCATCCTCCGGGTGCAGGCGGCCGACTCGCGGAACCGCCGGCAGACGGCCGCCGAGGAGAAGGCGATGAAGGCGCCGATCAAGATGCTCTTCCCGACGACGCTCTTCATCTTCCCGGCGATGTTCGTCGTCATCCTCGGACCGGCCGTCCTCAACTTCACGCACAGCGTGGGCTTCAAGTGAGCCACGAGACCGAGACCGGGTTCGGCAGCGGCCTGCGCGCGCTCCTCGACCGCAAGACGGTCGAGGCCGACGACGTCGCCGTCGTCGTCGAGGCGGCGGTCGTCGCCGACGAGCCTCCGGTCGAGCGGCCGCCGCTCGAGGTCGAGCCGCTCCGGGCGGAGCTCGAGACGGCGCTCGCCCGGAAGACCGAGGAGAACGAGCGGCTCGCGGTCCGCGTGGCCGAGCTCGAGCAGGCGCGCGACGAGCCGCCGCCGGAGCTCGCCCAGCTCCGTGACGAGCTGGAGTCCGCGCGGGAGCACCGCGAGCGGCTCCAGCAGCAGCTCGAGGTCGAGCGGGCGGCACGCGAGCGCGAGCGGAGCGAGGGGATCGAGCTCGCCGCCCGTGCCGCCGAGCTCGAGCAGCGGCAGGCGGAGCTGCAGCAGCTGCGCGCGGATCTCGAGGAGCAGCAGGTCGTCCTCAAGATCCAGCGCGACCGCATCGAGGCCGAGCGCGTCGAAGTGGGGGAGCAGCGCGCGACGATCGTCGCCGAGGAGGCGCGGGTCGCCGAGCTGGCGACGCACGTCGACTCGAAGGCGGCGGCGCTCGAGTCCGCCGACCAGGAGCGCGCGCAGTCCGGAGCCCATCTCGCACAGCAGCTCGCGTCGCTCGCCGAGCGCGAGCGGGAGCTGAAGCGCGAGCGCGCCGCGATCGACCTCGTCCGGCAGGAGCAGGAGGAGCGGTTCGTCAGCCGCGAGGCTGCCCTCCGCGAGCTCGACGGAGCGACGCTGCGCCGGCAGCAGGACGTCGCCCAGCAGGTCGTGCTCCTCAAGGGCTCCGAGGCCGAGCTCGAGCGCGAGCGGGCGCGGCTCCAGGAGCTCGCCGACACCGTCGCGCAGCGCGAGGCCGCGCTCGAGAAGCGGCTCGACGCGCGCGAGAAGATGCTCGCCAACGGCGAGTCCGCGCTCGCGGCGTGGGAGGGGCGGCTCCGCGAGCAGTCGGAGCGGCTCGAGCGGGAGCGGACGGGCCACGGGCAGGCGTCGC
>JBEQUF010000366.1:0-10639 GCA_040349295.1 Actinomycetota bacterium
GCCGCGGATCCAGTTCTCGCACGACTTGACGACGTCGGCCGGCGCGCGCCTGCCGGTCGCCGGCGTCGCCGCGCGGCGCGCGAGCTCCTCGGCCAGCCGGGCGATCTCGAGGCGCAGCTCATCCGGCGTCCACTGGTCGATCGGCTTCGGTGCCATGCGCGAAACGGTACGAGTCAGGCCGGATGCCGCATCCACACGTTCGGCTCGACGTACGTGCCGACGCCGTTCTCGAAGTGGACGGGGACGAGCGCCTCGGGCAGCACGTAGTCGCCGTCCTCGGGGAACTGCAGATCGGTCCACTCCTCCCACTCCGCCCGCGAGCCGGTGATCGTCATCGAGCGCGGCGCCGGATCGAGCACCTCGCCGCCGACGCGCTCGTGCGTGCGGATCCAGGGGTCGTAGTGGAACCCGTCCTCGCGGCGCCACTTCACGTAGCTCTCGATCGAGATCAGCGGGTAGCGCGACTTCCACGTCGGGCGTACCGGCGCGATCATGCAATCGAGCCCGTGCGCGGTCGCGAGGCCCGCCATGCGCCGGAGCAGGACCGATGCGATCCCCTTGCCGCGGTACGCCGGCAGCAGCGTCGCGACGCACGCCCTCAGCGTCGTCTGCTCCCCCGCCTGGCCGTTGCTGAACACCCAGTCCAGCCCGCGCGGCTCGGCGAGACCGTCCCAGTGCACCGGCACCGTGCACGCATAGCCGACGGTCTCCTTGCCGTCGACGACCCAGAACTGGAAGTCGGGATAGACCTCGTAGAGACGAGGCCAGAAGGCGCGGACGACCGGATCCTGGTTCATGAACTGCGGCCAGAGGTCCGGCAGCGTGCCGCGCAGGTCGCGCTCGGCGTGTTGGAGGATGCGGAGCCTCACCGACGCACAAGTGCGACGGCCTGGGCCGCAAGTCCTTCTTTCCGGCCGGTGAACCCGAGCCCGTCGGTGGTGGTCGCACGGACGGCGACGCGCTCGGGCTCGACGCCGAATGCGGCGGCGAGCCGCGCCCGCATCTCGTTGCGGTGCGGCGCGAGTCGCGGCTCCTGGCCGATCAGCACGACGTCGGCGTTGACGAGCTCCCAGCCGGCCGCGCGGACGCGCGCATACGCCTCGCGCAGGAGCTCGACCGAGTCCGCGCCGTGGAGTGCCGGGTCGTCGGAGGAGAAGAGCGCGCCGATGTCCTCCATTCCGGCGGCGCCGAGAATCGCGTCGGTGAGCGCGTGCGCGAGGACGTCGCCGTCGCTGTGACCGGCGAGGCCGGACGGATGGTCGATGCGGACGCCGCCGAGGACGAGCGGGACGCCGGGCTCGAGCGCATGCGCGTCGAAGCCTGTGCCGACGCGGTACTCGCCGGTCATGCGAGCACGTCCGGCAGCTCGTCGAGCGAGTCGATCGCAGCGACGCCGTCGGGCGTCGGCTGCAGGTGCGCCCACGACCCGCGCCGGACGTGCACTGCGACGAGGCCGGCGGCGAGCGCGGGGACGATGTCGTTGTCGACGCGGTCGCCCACGTACGCGACCTCGTCCGGCGCCGCGCCGACGAGCTGCACCACGTGCTCGAAGAACGCGGGTGCAGGCTTTCGCACGCCCCAGCGCTCCGACGAGCCGACGGCGTCGACGTGCTCGAACAGGAACGTCTCGTGGATCGCGTGCATGTTCCCCGCAGCGCCGACGCGCAGGCCTCGCCGCCGCAGCTCGGCGATGCACGGCAGGGCGTCGGCATGCAGGTCGGCGGTGGCGAAGGGCCGGTCGGGATCGCCGGTGCGCGCGTGCCGCGTCTCGTCGACGAGCGTCTCGCCGACGTCGAACACCACTGCGCTCAGAGCCACGACGCGATCCTCGCAAGATCCTCGCGGGTCGTGACCTTCAACAGCTTCGGGTCGCCCTCGACGACCTTGATGCGCCCGCCGGCCGCCTCGACCGAGCCGGCGCAATCGGTGCCGCCCGGGTGCGAAGCGAGCGCGCGGCGCAGCACGTCGGGCGGGAACGCCTGCGGCGTCTGCACCGCCCAGAGCCCGTCGCGCGCCACCGTCTCGGCGACCGCGCCGTCGCCGCCGACGCGCTTCAGCGTGTCGGCGACCCGCAGGCCCGGGACGACGCCGTCCCACCCGTCCGCGAGCGGCGCGAGCACGCGCTCGATCACGTCGTCGCTCACGAGCGGCCGCGCCGCGTCGTGCACGAGCACCGCGGCCGCGCCGTCGGGCACCTCGGCGAGACCCGCGCGTACCGAGTCGGCCCGCTGCTCGCCGCCGGTGACGCAGGCGCGCACCTTGCCGGCACCGACCTCCTCGGCGAGGAGGATCGCCGGCTCCTCCCACTCGGCCGGCGCGACCACGACGATCGCGTCGACCCAGTCGGAGTCGTCGAGACGGCGAAGCGGCTCGGCGAGGAGCGGGTCCTCACCGAGCTTCGCGAACGCCTTCGGCTGTTCCAGTCCGAGCCGCTCCCCCCGCCCGGCGGCGACGAGGATGGCCCAGACGGACACTAGGCGGGAACAGCCTCCGTCTTCTTGCCGGCGCGCTTCTTCGCAGGCGCAGCCTTCGTCGCGAGGACACCCTCGAGCCACTCGTGGCACTCGTCCTCGTCCATGCTCTTGGCGTACATCAGCTCGGAGGCGAGGATCTTCTTCGCCTTCACGAACATCTGCTTCTCGCCGGTCGAGAGGCCCTTCTCGTGGTCGCGGAGCGCGAGGTTGCGAACGACCTCTGCGAGCTCCATGACGTCGCCGGTCTTCATCTTGTCGCGGTTGTGCTTGAAGCGGCGGTTCCAGTTCTTCGGCATCTCGGTCGAGCCGCCGGTCAGCGCCTTCAGCACCGCCGCGACCTCCTTGTCGCCGATCACCGTGCGGAGGCCGACCTTCTCGGCGTTCTCGCTGGGGACCTGCACCGTCATGTCGTTGTGCTGGATCTTGATCGTCAGGTACGCGCGCTTCTGTCCGAGGACCTCGCGGGACTCCTTCTTGACGATCGTCCCGGCACCGTGGTGCGGGTACACCACCTTGTCGCCGACCTTGTACAAGCCAGCACTCCCCTTCCTGTCTCGCCGTTTCCGCCAAAAGAGCCGGCACGCGACGGCGCCGGCCCAGTACCGGTAAGACTACCAAAAATCGCCTGGAAATGCGAGGAAATCGCGGGGTTTTCGCGCGTTATAGCTGCAAATAGCGGTCAACCAGATTGTGTTCCTGAAGGCGCCGCAGCCCGTCCCGGATCTCGCGGGCCCGGACGGCGCCGACGCCCTCGACCGCCTCCAGGTCGCGCTGCGAGGCCCGGACGACCGCCTCGAGCGTCCCGAAGTCGGCGATCACCTTGCGGACGACCGTTTCGGGGAGCCGGGGGACGTGCGAGAGGACGCGGTAGCCCCGAGGCTGCATCGAGTGGTCGAGCGCGCTCAGCCCGCGGGCGAGCCCGAGCAGCTCGGCGAGCCGGTCGCCGTCGAGGAGGTCGGCGTACCGCAGCGCCCGCAGGCCCTCGAGCGCGAGCGTCGCCTCCGGGCCGGAGCCGGCGGCGTGGTAGTCGCGGACGATCGCGTCACGCTCGGCCGGGATGTTGCCGACGAGCTCGTCGAGCTGGAGGCGGATCAGGCGCCCCTCGCTGCCGAGCTCGATGCAGTCGCGCTCGATCCGCTCGGCCATGCGCGAGGTCATCTCCGCGCGCTGGAGCGTGACGAGGACGTCGTCGAGCACGACGGCGTTCTGGAACTCGAGCGCCGTCAGGCGGGTGAGGACCTGCTCGAGCCGCTGGCGGTAGGTGTCGAGCGTGCCGAGCGCCTGGTTCGTCTTCGCGAGGACGTCGGCGACGGGATCGAGCTGGTACCGCTGCTGGCCGACGAACACGGTCACGGTCTCGCGCTGCTGGGAGACGCTGACGACGAGCGCCGCCGTCTGCTTCGCGACGCGCTCGGCCGTGCGGTGACGCGTCCCGGTCTCGTCCGACGGGATCGTCGGGTCCGGCATCAGCTGGACGTTCGCCCACGCGAGCCGCTTGACGGCCGTGTCGACGATGATCGCGCCGTCCATCTTCGCGAGCTCGTACAGGAGCTGCGGCCGGAACGGCGCGTCCAGCCTGATGCCGCCGCTGTAGAGGAACGCGAGATCCTGCGGGTCGCCGATCACGAGCAGCGCGCCCTCGTGCGAGCGGATGATGTCGTCGACCGCCTGGCGCAGCTCCGTGCCGGGCGCGACCTTCTCGATCGCGCTCAGGAGCTGCGGGTCGCGGCGCGGGTCCTCCTCGGACGGCGTCCGCGTGAAGCCGAGCTCCTCGCCCAGCCGGTCAATCCTGTGCGTCTGCTCCGCCATCGAGGCCCGCCTTGATCGCTTGACGCAGCGTCTCTGCCTGCGCCACAGGGATCTTGCCACGGGTGCTCGTGCCGGACGGAACAACAACCCCGCGGAGGCCCAGCTTCGCGCACTCCTCGAGCCGGCGCTCGGCCTGGGCCGCCGGCCGCAGCCGTCCGGTGAGGCCGATCTCGCCGAAGGCGGCGATCCCGCCCTTGACCGGGATCCGCCGGGCCGCGCTCGCGATCGCCAGGGCGACGGCGAGGTCGGTCTCGGCGAGGATCTCAACCGCGTCGGCGCCGCCGAGCCGGTCGGCCCGGAGCTTCACCTGCGCCGTCGACTCCTCGCCGGTGACGAGGAGGACGCGCCGGTCGCGGGACATGGCCCGCAGCGCCATCAGCAGCATCGTCGACTTGCCGACGCCCGGCTCGCCGCCGACGAGGACGAGCGAGGCCGGCACGAGACCGCCCCCGAGCACGCGGTCGAGCTCCGGGACGCCGGTCTCGATCCGCGCCGCCTCCTGCACGGCGACGTCGACGAGGCGGAGGAGGGGCTTGACGGCCGCCTTCTTCGCCGCCGCCGCGGGCGCCACGGTCTCTTCGACGAGCGTCCCGAAGGCGTCGCAGCCGGGGCATTTCCCGAACCAGCGGCCGGCCACATAGCCGCATTCGCTGCACGAGAACTGCACCGCCGCCTTCGCCTTCGCCACGCCGTCAACCCTATGGACGGAGGTGGACGGCTTCTGCGCGGCTATCCCTCGAAAGAGTCAAGTGACGCGATGAACCACCCGAAAGGTGACGAATCAAGTGCATCGGATGTCGGAGGATGCCTCTCGTAAGGCACTCCCCTCGGCTCCCTTGCGGCGGAGCCGGTGCCCTTACGACTCCCCCTCAGTACGGAGAAAAGCGGCCCCCTGCGGCGGGTCGCTTTTTTCATTGTGGAAAAACCGCACCGAAGTTCGGGGTCGGCCCTCCTGCCCGCGAACGCCCTCCGGAGCACAGTGGCGGTGCAAGCCAGCTACCGCTCCTCACGGAGCACACGGAGGGCAGTTCCATGAAGAAGAAGCTTCTCGAGTACGGTGGCGTCGCAGCCGGCATCATCCTCGTCGCGTTCGGCGTCGCCGCGATCGTCCTGGGTGTCCAGGGCAAGCACACCGTCGTCTCGTCCCTGAAGGAGCAGCAGATCGTCGGCACGCCCGACATGACGCCCAAGGGGATCGCGGCGGAGGCGAAGGCCGCCGGCCTTCCCAGCAGCATCCGCCTCCCGAGCTGCACGGTCGCGAACCTGCCGGTCAACTCCGGCGCCCGCGCGCGCTGCTTCGCGGACTACATGCGGATCCACTCCTACGAGGCGAGCGGCGGCCTGACCTACGCGCAGATGCCGCGGTACGCCTCGCCCGACGGCAAGGGCACGAACGACGCCTCGAAGGCCTCCAAGGGCGCCAACGGCCAGCCGCTCGACAACGCCGCCCGTGACGTGTGGGTGACCGAGACCGCGCTCTCCACCGCGCTCAACGTCTCCTACATGGCCGACCAGCTCGGCAACTTCGGGATCGTCGTCGGGATCGCGCTCCTGCTGTCGGGTCTCGGCTTCGTCATCCTCGCGGTGGGCGGCGCCCTCCGCGCCGGCAGCTGGCTCTTCGACCACAAGTCGGAGACCGCCGCTCGGGTGACGAGCCCGGCCGGTGCGTAAGCACTCGTCCGGTTGACGCGAGACGGGCGGCCCTTCGGGGCCGCCCGTCTGCGTTCGCCGATGAATCCCCGGCGCGGGTACGGTCGAAGGGACATGGACGCTCTCCCGGTCGAGTTCACCGCGCGGCTCGAGCAGAGCCCGGCCAAGGGCGGGTGGACGTACGTCGTCTGGCCGCGGTCGGCCGAGTTCTTCGGCACGCGCGGCCTCGTCAAGGTGCGCGGCACCGTCGACGGTCATCCCTTCCGCAGCTCGTTCATGGCCCTCGGCGACGGTCGACACAAGCTGCCGATCAAGGCCGAGCTGCGAGCCGCCGTCGGCAAGGACGCGGGCAAGCGCGTCCGCGTGCGAATCGACGAGCGCCTGTGAGCCGGGTCCTGCGCGGGCGCTGCGAATGCCGGGCGACCGCGTTCGAGGTCGAGGACGACTTCGCCTACGCGCTGAATTGCCACTGCTCGAACTGCCGTGCCTCGACAGGCTCCGCGTTCAAGCCGTTCGCCGGGATCGCGCGCGACAAGCTCCGCGTCACCGAGGGCGGCGGCGACCTCTTCGTCTGGGGCGACGCGGACGGCAACCACACGCGCTGCGGCACATGCGGCTCGCTGCTCTTCTCCGTCGTCGCACCGGACCGCGTCCACGTCGCGCTCGGCTCACTCGTCGACGAGCCGTCCTTGAAGCCGACGGCGCACATCTTCGTCGGCTCGAAGGCGCCCTGGCACGAGATCCTCGACGACCTGCCACGACACGAGGAGTACTGAGATGGAGAATGCAGTCGGCGCGATGACGCTGTTCGTCGCGAACAAGGACCGTGCGAAGGAGTTCTACGCGCGCGCGTTCGCGGTCGAGCCGCTGTTCGAGGACGACACGTCCGCGGCGTTCCGGTTCGACAACACGATCGTGAACCTCGTCGTCGACCCGGCCGAGCTGATCGAGCCGGCGCCGGTCGGCTCGGGGACGACGGCGATGTACACGCTCTTCGTCGACGACTGCGACGCGGCGGTCGAGCTGCTCGGCTCGCGCGGCGTCTCGCTGCTGAACGGCCCGGTCGACCGGCCCTGGGGCGTGCGCACGGCTACGTTCGCCGATCCCGACGGCCACGCCTGGGAGGTCGCGCAGCAGCTCGGCTGAGAAGCGGGCGCCTTTCGGCGCCCGCTTCGGTCACTCGGACTCGCTCGGCTCTTCGGCCGGCGGCACCGTCACCTGCTCCGGCGACACGCTGCCGGGGATGAAGGTGATGTCGACCTCGTCCGTGGCCTCGCCCTCGTCGTCGTGCTTGCGCGCGACGAGGATCGTCGAGCCCGGGTCGAGCTCGCGGCCGAGCACGTAGTCGGCCAGCGGGTCCTCGATGTAGCGCTGGATCGCGCGGCGCAGCGGCCGGGCGCCCATCGCCGGGTCGTAGCCCTTGTCGACGAGCAGGTCCTTCGCCTCGTCCGTGAGCTCGATCGCCACCTCGTGCACGGCCATCTGCTCGCGCAGCCGCTTCAGCAGGAGGTCGACGATCTGGAAGATCTCCTCCTTCTGCAGCTTGTGGAAGACGATGATCTCGTCGATGCGGTTGAGCAGCTCGGGGCGGAACACCTTCTTGAGCTCGCCCATCACGCGGGACTTCATCTCGTCGTACGACAGGCCCTGCTCGTCGCCCATCGAGAAGCCGAAGCCCTGGTTCTTCGAGATCTGACCCGCGCCGATGTTCGACGTCATGATCACGATCGTGTTGCGGAAGTCGACGCGGCGCCCCTGGGCGTCGGTCAGCTTCCCCTCCTCGAGGATCTGCAGGAGGATGTTGAACACGTCCGGATGCGCCTTCTCGATCTCGTCGAGCAGGAGGACGCTGTACGGCTTGCGGCGCACGGCCTCGGTGAGCTGGCCGCCCTCGTCGTAGCCGATGTAGCCGGGAGGCGAGCCGACGAGCCGGGACACGGAGTGCTTCTCCATGTACTCCGACATGTCGATCTGGATCATCGCGTCCTCGTCGCCGAAGAGGAACTCGGCGAGCGTGCGCGCGAGCTCCGTCTTGCCGACGCCGGACGGGCCGAGGAAGATGAAGCTGCCGGTCGGCCGCTTCGGGTCCTTGATGCCGGCCCGCGCGCGGCGGATCGACTTCGCGACCGCGACGACCGCCTCCTCCTGGCCGATGACGCGCTTGTGCAGCTCCTCCTCCATGCGGATCAGGCGCTGCGACTCGGCCTCGGTCAGCTTGAAGACCGGGATCCCCGTCCACATCGAGACGATGTCCGCGATCTCCTCCTCGCCGACCTCGGGCTGCTCCTCCTGCCCCTCGTTCGAGCGCCACTGCTCCTCGAGCTCGCGCTTCTTCTGCGAGAGCTTGCGCTCCTTGTCGCGGAGCGAAGCCGCCTTCTCGAACTCCTGCGACTCGATCGCGTTCTCCTTCTCCTTGCGCACGCGCTCGATCTCCTCCTCGAGCTCGCGGTAGCGCGGCGGAGCGCTCATCGAGCGGATGCGCAGGCGGGACGCCGCCTCGTCGATCAGGTCGATCGCCTTGTCGGGCAGGTGCCGGTCCTGGATGTACCGGTCTGCGAGCTCGGCGGAGGCGTGCAGCGCCTCGTCGGTGATCTTGACGCGATGGTGTGCCTCGTAGCGGTCGCGCAGGCCGCGCAGGATCTGCACGGTGTCGTCGACCGTCGGCTCCTAGACGCGCACCTGCTGGAAGCGCCGCTCGAGCGCGGCGTCGCGCTCGAGGTACTTCCGGTACTCGTCGAGCGTCGTCGCGCCGATCGTCTGCAGCTCGCCGCGGGCGAGCGCCGGCTTCAGGATCGACGCAGCGTCGATCGCACCCTCCGCCGCACCGGCGCCGACGAGATTGTGGAGCTCGTCGATGAAGAGGATGATGTCGCCCCGCTGCATGATCTCCTTCATGACCTTCTTGAGGCGCTCCTCGAACTCGCCGCGGTACTTCGAGCCGGCGACGAGCGCCGCGAGATCCAGCGTGTAGATCTGCTTGTTCTTCAGCAGCTCCGGCACCTGGTTCGACGCGATGCGCGCGGCGAGGCCCTCGACGACGGCCGTCTTGCCGACGCCCGGCTCGCCGATCAGCACCGGGTTGTTCTTCGTACGGCGCGACAGGATCTGCATCAGCCGCTCGATCTCCGTCTGGCGGCCGACGACCGGGTCGAGCTTGCCCTCGGTCGACTGCTTCGTCAGGTTGCGGCCGAACTGGTCGAGGAGCTTCGAGCTCTTCGACTTCTCGCCGGCGGCGCCGCCGCCCGCGCCGCCCTGGCGGCGGCCGGGGCCGGACAGCATCCGGATGATCTCGTTGCGGATCTTCTCCGCGTCGGCGTCGAAGTCGAGCAGGATGCGCGCGGCGACGCCCTCGTTCTCGCGCACGAGCCCGAGCAGGATGTGCTCGGTGCCGATGTAGTTGTGGCCGAGGCTGAGCGCTTCGCGCAGCGCGAGCTCCAGCACCTTCTTCGCGCGCGGCGTGAACGGGATCTGGCCGGTCGTCACCTCGTCGCCCTGACCGACGATCCTCGCCACCTGCGCACGCACTTCCTCAACCGTGATGTCGAGGGACTCGAGCACCCGCGCCGCGAGACCCTCTTCTTCGCGGAGCAGGCCGAGCAGGATGTGCTCGGTGCCGATGTAGTTGTGCTTGAGCGCGCGTGCCTCGTCCTGTGCGAGGACGACCACCTGGCGGGCCCGTTCGGTAAAGCGTTCGAACAAGTTCCTCTCCCTTTCTCTCGGAAGGCCATGGTACCCCAGTGAGCAGTCGCCACCGCGGCGCGAGGCCTGCCTTCACAGACTGTTTGCACGGTCTTTCCGGAGAGAAACGGCGCTACCGGAGGAGCGGCGCGAACGTGTCCTGGACGAGCCAGTCGAAGCTGCCCGGCAGCGTGCCGTCGCTCTCGGCGTAGTCCCGGAGGAAGTAGACCGTCGATTCCCACTCGTCGAGCCGTTCGGGGAAGCTGCCGCCGCGCTCCTCGACGAGCCGCTCGAGCACGGCGAGGTTGAAGGCGCCCGAGACCTCGGCGGCTCCCACGGGAGCTTGTGACGATGTGTCACGAGCAAGGGCCAGGTCGAGTGCCTGCTCGCGCTCCTGCAGGGCGCGCTCGCGCTCCAGCATCTCGAGCTCCCTCGCCGCGGCGCGGCTGACCGCGAGCTCGCGCTGCTCGAGCTCCTGCTCGCGATCCTGCACGCGACGCTCGCGCTCGAGGATCTCGGCCTCCTTCGCAGCCGCCCGGGCTGCGGAGAGCTCGCGGCGCTGGAGGTCGCCGACGCGCTGCTCGAGCGCGTGCTCGCGCTGGGAGAGGTCTTCCGCCGGCGTCGGCTTCGCGGCCGCCCGGGCGACTGCGAGCTCCCGCTGCTGGACGGCCGCGACGCGCTCCTCGAGCGCCCGCTCGCGTTCCGCGAGCGCCTCGACCGCCGCCTCCCGCTCGTCCAGCGCGCGCTCACGCTCGGCCAGGCCCTCCGCGGCACGCTCGCGCTCCTCCACCGCCGCGACGCGATCGTCGAGACCGCGCTCGCGGTCGCCGGCGGCAGCGACCCGCTCCTCCAGCGCCCGCTCGCGCTCCTCGACCGCAGCGGCACGATCCTCGAGGCCGCGCTCGCGCTCGTCGGCTGCGGCAACCCGCTCGCCGAGGAGCCACTCCCGCTCGGCGACCGCCTCGGCCGCCCGCTCGCGCTCCTCGAGCGCGGCGACGCGCTCGCCGAGGAGCCACTCCCGTTCGTCG
>JBEQUF010000005.1:0-4066 GCA_040349295.1 Actinomycetota bacterium
CATGCGCACGGCGAGCAGCACGCCGAAGACGACGAACGGCGTCCACCACGAGGGGTCGCCGGCGTCGATCACGGGCCGAAACTGCGTCCCGAGCAGGACGAAGAGCACCGCGGTGAGGATGAGCTCGAACGCGTCCCAGAACGCGATCGACTGCAGGCGCACCTCCGGCCGGAAGATCCCGCCCGACCGCCAGCCGAGATAGACGCCGCACGCGACGGTGGCGAGGATCCCCGAGACGTGCAGCCGCTCGGCGGGGATGTACGCGACGTACGGCGTCAGCACCGAGAGCGGGATCTCGATCTCCGCGTCGTGCACGCGGCGGCGGATCTGCTCGACGACGACCGCGACGGCGATCCCGAATGCGATGCCGCCGGCTGCGACCTCGACGAACTTGACCAGTCCGTCGGCGACCGAGAAGTGCCCGCGCTCGACGGCGGTGAGCGCGATCGAGAACGCGACGAGCCCGACCCCGTCGTTGACGAGCGACTCGCCCTCGAGGATCGTGCGCAGCCGCTCGGGCGCCGAGGTCTGCCGGATCACGGTCGTCGCACTCACCGGGTCGGTCGGCCCGAGCACCGCGCCGAGCAGGAACGCACCGCCGGCGCCGAGCCCGGGCACGATCGCCCAGACGGCGAAGCCGGTCGCGAGCAGCGTCGCGGCGGTGAGCACGAAGGCGAGCACGAGGATCGTGTGCCAGTTCTCGCGCGCCGCCCGCGGCGAGACGACGAACGCGGCCGCGTAGAGGAGCGGCGGCAGGAAGCCGTAGAAGACGACGTCCGGCGGCAGGCGGATCGCCTGCACCCCCGGGACGAGCGAGACGAGCAGGCCGGCGAGCACGAGGAACACCGGGGTCGGCACCCGCGACCGCTTCGCGACCCAGACGCTCGCGACGACGGCGGCTGCGAGTCCGATCGCGACGAGCAGCGGCTGGTGGACGGCGGCGACGATCACGGCGCCACGACGAAGACTGGGGTCATCCCCCGAGAGTTTGGCGCGTCAGACGTTGAAGCGGATGTTCAGGACGTCGCCGTCTTGCACGACGTACGTCTTGCCCTCGAGCCGCTGCCGGCCCGCGCGCGACACCTCGGCATGCGAGCCGAGCTCGACGAGGTCCTCCGTCCGGATCACCTCACAGCGGATGAAGCCGCGCGCGATGTCGGAGTGGATCGTCGCCGCGGCGTCGAGCGCGGTCTCGCCGTTCCGCAGCGTCCACGCGCGGGTCTCCTTCTCGCCCGCCGTGAAGAACGTGATCAGGTCGAGGATCTCCGCCAGCTGCGCGACGACGCTGCCGAGCGCGGACTCGCCGCCGCCGCGGAACTCCGCCGCCTCCTCCTCGGGCAGCTCCGCGAGCTCGGCTTCGAGCTTGAGGTCGACGCCGCCCGGGCCGTTCTCGATCGAGATCAGCGGCTTCGTCGTCAGCGGCTCGAGCTCGGAGGGCAGCTCGTCGTCCCAGTCGGCGAGCGTGTGTCCGGCGTCGAGGTGCGCGAGCAGCCGCTCGAGCTGCTCGACCTCCTTCTTCAGCTTCGCGTCGCCCGACTTCGCCTGCTTCCCGACCCGTTCGAGCCGCCGCTCGACGTGGTCACGGTCGGCGACGAGCAGCTCGAGCTTCAGCGTCTCGAGGTCGTCGGCGGGCACGTGCGTGCCGGAGAAGCCGTCGAGCACGACGAGCAGCGCGTCGACCTGGCGCAGGTTGCCGAGCAGCGCCGGCCCGGTGCCGCGCACCTCGACGACGCGCACGGCCGCCGGCGTCACCTTGCGCGCATGCACCACCTCCGCGAGCTGCTGGAGCCGGGGATCCGGGATCGCCGCCATGCCGACCTCGCCGTGCGCCTTCGTGCCCGTCAGGGCTTCGAACAGCAGCGACTTGCCGGAGCTCTGCAGCCCGACGATCCCGACCTCGAGTGCCATGCCCTAATTCTCGTCGTTGCGCGCGGCGATCTGCTTCTGAAGCGACGCCAGCGCCCGGTGCTGGAGCGACTTGATCGCACCTTCCGTCTTGTCGAGGATCTTGGCGACGTCGGCGTTCGGGAAGTTGAAGACGAACTTCAGCGTCAGCACCTGCTGCTGCTCGCCGGAGAGATCCTCGATCAGCTCGAGCATCGACTTGCGGCCGATCGATTCGAGCGCGCCCGCCTCTGCCGAGGTCGCCTCGTCGGGCTCGGGCTCGGGAACCTCCTCCTCGGGCTGCCAGCGCTTGTTGGCGCGGAAGTGGTCCATCGCGAGGTTGTGGGCGATCCGGAACAGCCACGCGGAGAACGGCGCCGACTGCCAGCGGAACTTGCCGATCGACTCGAGCATCTTCAGGAACGTCTGCGTCGTCAGGTCCTCGGCGTCGTGCCGGTTCCCGACCGTCATGTGCAGGTAGCTGTAGATCCGGTCGAAATGGATCAGGTAGAGCTCTTCGAGCGCCGCCCGGTCGCCGCCCTGCGCACGGTCGACGAGCCCGCGAACGTGCTCGGTCGACTCCCGGGGCTTCTGCGTCGCCTCCACCGGACCCCTTTTCCCGTCTAGCCGGCGGCGAACCCGACGCGGCTGGCGCGGTTGAACCGGCGGAAGTACGAGACACGCGGCACGACCACGTGGTAGCGGCCGTCCTCGAGGTCGAGGATGATCACGCGAGGGCCGTCCTCGTGCAGTGCGCGCTCCAGCTGGTCGGCACCGCCGATGTCGACGAAGCCGCCGACCACCTGCCCGCCTTCGAACCCGATCTCGACGCGCACGCGTCCGTCGTCAGCCACCAGAAACCACCTCCGAAAGGACGCCGTGAACAGACTCGGGATGCACGAACGCGACCTGGAGACCGAACATGCCGACCCGCGGCTGCTCGTCGATCAGCTCGGCGCCGCTCGCCGCGATGTCCCGGAGCGCCGCCGTCACGTCGTCGACCTGGTAGGCGACGTGGTGCATGCCCGGGCCTCGCCTGGCGAGGAACTTGCCGACCGGCGTCTCGTCGCCGAGCGCCGCCAGCAGCTCGATCCGGGACTCGCCGAGACGCATCGACGCCGCCTCGACGCCCTGCTCCTCGACCCGCTCGCGGTGCTCGAGGCGGCCGCCGAAGAGACGCTCGTAGGTCGCCACGGCGGCGTCGAGGTCCTCGACGGCGACGCCGACGTGATGAATCGCGCGTGCTTCCACTCGCTGGCGATGCTACCGCCGCCTATGACATGCTCGTAGCGATGGGGAGGCGTCTCGTGGTGCTCGTCGTCGCCGTGCTCGCGCTCGCCGCCTGCGGCGGCGGCGCCGGCTCGAAGTCGAACGGCGAGGCGGGCAAGTCGGCCGCCCGGGTGATCGCAGACGCGCAGGCCGCCGCGGCCGGCGCGACGATCGCCCACGTCACCGGGGCCGGCCGCGACAACAACCAGCCGCTCCGGCTCGACCTCTGGATCGGCAAGGCGAAGGCGAAGGGCACGCTCGTCGAGAACGGGCTCAGCTTCCAGCTGATCCGCATCGGCGACGTCATCTACATCAAAGGCTCGGACGCGTTCCTGAAGAAGTTCGCCGGCGCGACCGCGGTGACGCTCTTCCACGGCCGCTGGCTCAAGTCGTCGGCGACCTCCGGCGAGCTCGCCGCGCTCGCCCCGCTCACCGACCTGCAGACGTTCTTCAAGGGCATCCTCGGCCAGCACGGCAAGGTCGTGAACAAGGGCGAGACGACCTTCAAGGGGCAGAAGGCGGTCGAGATCCGCGACACGACGCAGTCCGGCTCGCTCTTCGTCGCGGCGACCGGGCCGGCATATCCGCTCGGCCTCGCCGGCAAGGCGCAGCACGGCAACGTCACGTTCGCCGACTGGGACGCCGACGTGGCGATCGCCGCGCCGAAGAACGCGGTCGACCTCTCGAAGCTTCCCTAGGCGCTCGCGCGCGGGGCGCGCTCGCGGGGAGAAGGAACTGCGCGCGCCGGAGAGCGCGGTCTCCGGCGCGCTCCGTACAGTCATGCTCGCTCGCTCATGCCTGACCAATACCGCGTCGTCGGCAGGGGCTGCGACGACGCTCGGATGGCGCGCTCGCTACGCATGCGCGTCGCTCGCGCTTGGGCGGATGCGCCCTTCACTGCCTGCTTGCCGGA
>JBEQUF010000008.1:0-3336 GCA_040349295.1 Actinomycetota bacterium
GTGACGATCTGTCACAAGCGGGGGAGGCCGACCTGCGCTACCGCGGCCAGTCGTTCGAGCTGACCGTGCCGCTTCGCCCCGGCGACGGGGGCGACCTCGCCGAGGCGTTCCACCGCGCGCACGAGGAGCGCTACGGCTACGCCGACCGCGGCCGCGAGATCGAGCTCGTCGCCGTGCGCACCGCCGAGACGGTGCCCGGCCCCGACCTGTCCCTTCCCGCCATGCCCGGCAACCTGGTTGCCGGACCTGTCCTCGTCGAGCTCGAGGGGGCGACGTGCTGGGTGCCGGACGGCTGGCACGGCGAGACGAACGCCGACGGGACGCTGGTGCTGCGGCGATGAACGTCGAGCTGCAGGTGATCGGCAGCGCGCTGCGGGCCGTCGCCGAGGAGATGGGCGCCGTGCTCATCCGCTCGGCGTTCAGCGCCAACATCAAGGAGCGCCGCGACTGCTCGACGGCGATCTTCGACGAGCGCGGCCGGATGATCGCGCAGGCCGAGCACATCCCGGTGCATCTCGGCGCGATGCCCGACGCGGTCGCCGCCGTGATGGGCCTGGAGGGCGACCTGTTCATCCTCAATGACCCGTACACCGGCGGCACGCATCTGCCCGACATCACGCTCGTCTCGCGGACGCCGCTCGGGTTCGCGGTCTCGCGCGCGCACCACGCAGACGTCGGCGGCATGGAGCCCGCGTCGCTGCCGGCGTTCTCGCGCGAGCTGTACCAGGAGGGGCTGATCATCCCGCCGACGCCGCTGACCGAGGAGGTCGTGCAGCTCTTCGTCGCGAACGCGCGCCACCCCGACGAGCGGCGCGGCGACCTGCGGGCGCAGATCGCGGCGCACCGTCTTGCCGCGCGCCGCATCGGCGAGCTGTGCGAGCGGCGCGGGCGCGACGCCGTCGCCGCCGCGATGGACGCGCTCTACGCCTACAGCGAGCGGATGACGCGGGCGGCGATCGAACGGCTGCCGCAGGGCACCTGGTCGGCCGAGGACGTGGTCGAGGCGGTCGCCGGCGAGCTCGCGATCCGGGCGACCGTGACGGTCACGGGTCAGGAGATCGTCATCGACTTCGCCGGCACGTCGGCGCAGGACAGCGGGAATCTCAACTGTCCGCTGGCCGTGACGAAGAGCGCCTGCTACTTCGTCGTCCGCTGCCTGACCGAACCCGACCTGCCCGCGTCGGGCGGCGCGTTCGCACCGGTGACGGTCACGGCCCCGGAGGGGTGCCTGGTCAACGCGCGCCGCCCGGCCGCCGTCGTCGCCGGCAACACCGAGACGTCCAGCCGCATCGTCGACACCGTCTTCGCCGCGTTCGGCGCCCGGAATCCGTTCATGGCGCAGGGGCAGGGGACGATGAACAACGTCGCGATCGGCAACGACCGCTTCACGTACTACGAGACGATCGGTGGCGGTCAGGGCGCCTTCGCCGGCGCCGACGGCCCGTCGGGCGTGCACGTCGCGATGTCGAACACGCTGATGACGCCCGTCGAGGCGCTCGAGCTCGCCTATCCCCTGCGCGTCGAGCGCTGGCACCTGCGCGAGGGCTCGGGCGGCGCCGGCGCGCACCGCGGCGGCGACGGCATCGTGCGCGAGCTGCGCGTGCTCGAGGACTGCCGGCTCTCGGTGCTCGCCGAGCGGCGCGCCCACGCGCCGAGGGGCGCGGCCGGCGGCGCCGACGGCGCGCACGGCCGGACGCTCGTCAACGGCGAGGAACAGCCCGCGAAGCTGACGCGGCAGCTGCAGGCGGGCGACGTCGTCCGCATCGAGACACCCGGCGGCGGCGGCTTCGGCTAGCGGCGGCGGCGCAGCACGCGCGCGTCGCCGACGCGGCGCGTCAGCCCGTCGGCGTCGAACCGCTCGAGATAGAGCTGTGCCGCCTTGCGGCCGACGCCCATCGCGTCGCGGAACTGCGCGAGCGTGATCCCGTCGGCGAGGACGGCGGTGCCACGGTCGTACGCATCGCGCGACACCGCGAAGCCGTCGCCGAGCCGGACGAGGGTGCCCGCCTGCTCGAGGTAGCGCGCCAGCGAACCGTCGTCGACCTTCACCGGCTCGACGCCGAGCGACGCCTCGAGCGCGCGGGCCGCCGCCTCGCGCTCGCCGAGCGCCGCGACCGCGCCCGGGCGATAGAGCTTCGCGCCCCGGCGCTCGAGTCCGAGGTGCGGCACGACGGCCTCCGCCCACGGCTGCGACGGCGCGGGCACACCGGGATCGAGCGGATCGGCGGCGTCGAGCGCGCGCTCGAGCTGCGCGCGCAGCTCGTCGAGCCAGGCCTCCGACCACGTCCATTCCCCTTCGACCTCCACCCCGACGCGGCGGAGCTCCTCCGCGCGTACCGGCGCGTGCACGAGGCCCTCGCCACGCTCGACCGCGGCCATGCGCTCGCTGCTCGAGTGGCGCGGCGGGGCGGGATCGAGGACGATGCCGCCGCCGACCGTCGTGCTCGTCCGCAGGACGACGCGGTCGCCGCGCGCCGCCACGACGGGCGCGGCGAGGCGGAGCTGCGCGTACCGCTCGCCGACACGGGCGACGCGCGCTTCGATCGAGGCCGTGCCGTGATGCACGAGGACGCGCGCCGGCACCTCTGCGAGCGGTTCGAGCGCGACGTCGAGCCGGTAGCTCGACCGGTAGGCGGCCGGCGCGACGAGTGCGTCGCCGCGGTGCAGCTC
The DNA here is from genome assembly GCA_040349295.1 of Actinomycetota bacterium. Taxonomy (GTDB): domain Bacteria; phylum Actinomycetota; class Thermoleophilia; order Gaiellales; family Gaiellaceae; genus Palsa-739. The sequence continues at coordinate 2,671 of JBEQUF010000008.1, forward strand.
CGTCCGCTCGACGTTCGGCAGCGACACGGCGACGCGCTGGCCGGCCTCCGCGCGCTCGGTCGGCGTGTCGTGCACCTGGACGCTCCGCACGCGCACCCCGCGGCCGCCCGGCTCGACGCGCAGCGTGTCGCCCTCGGCGATCGCGCCCGACCAGAGCGTTCCCGTCGCGACCGTGCCGACGCCGCGCAGCGAGAAGACACGGTCGACGTAGAGCCGTGTCGGCGCGTCGCTCGCATGGTGCTCCTCCGCGACCGACGCGAGCGCAGCGCGCAGCTCGTCGAGCCCGGCACCGGTGCGTGCGCTGACCGCGACGACCGGCGTCCCCGGCAGCAGCTCCTCCGCCTCGAGCCGCGCGAGCTCGAGCGTCTCCTCGTCGACGAGGTCGGCCTTCGTCAGCGCGACGACACCGCGCTCGACGCCGAGCAGCCGCAGGATCGCGAGATGCTCGTGCGTCTGCGGCCGTGCGCCTTCGTTCGCGTCGATCACGAGCAGGAACGCGTCGATGCCGGTCGCGCCCGCGACCATCGTCCGCACGAAGCGCTCGTGGCCCGGGACGTCGACGACCGACGCCTGCCGCCCGTCCGGCAGCTCGAGCGGCGCGTAGCCGAGGTCGATCGAGATGCCGCGCTCGCGCTCCTGCGGCAGCCGGTCGGTGTTCTTGCCGGT
>JBEQUF010000009.1:0-4075 GCA_040349295.1 Actinomycetota bacterium
ATCATCGCGGAACCGAAGTAGCCGGTCTCGACGCGCAGCACCTCGTCGCTGACGATCGGGGAGGCGACCCAGGCGACGAAGAGGACGGCTGACAGCAGCCAGGCGACGGCGGCCTGGGAGGCGCGGCCGCGCGCGAGGGCGGCCTGGTTGAGGGTGCCGGCGACGAGGTGGAAGCCCATCCCGAGCGCGACGAGCGCGAGGCCGCCGCGCTCGTAGGTGAAGCCCTTGTCGCCCAGCAGCGTCTCCATCACCCACGGCCCGATCGCCAGCAGGCCGAGCGCGCAGGCGCCGGCGAACCCGGCGATCGCCAGCACGGTCACCCGGATCGCGCGCGCGAACGCGTCGGCGCTCTCGCGCGCCTCCAGGCCCGCGAGGTGGGGGAGGATCGAGGTCTGCACGGCCTGGAACAGCTGCAGCGGAGCGCGCACGATCAACAGCACGTTGAAGACGAAGCCGGCCAGCTCCGGCCCGGAGGTGTGCTCGACGATCAGCACGGCGGCGTTCATCAGCGTCTGCTCGGCGAGCATGATCGCGAAGACGGCGATCGCGAAGCGGCTGCCGTGGCTGAGCGACAGGTCGGCCGACGCCTCCTCGATCTCGGCGTGGGCGGGACCCTCGCCGGCGGCGTCGATCACGGCGATCGACGGCGATCCGTCGGGCCGCGCGCCCGTGCCCGCGCCCGCGCCCGCTCCGACAGCTCTGCCGCGGCTGGCGCGCCCGATCGCGAACGGCACGACGACGAGCGAGACGAACGGCGCGACCGCGATCCCGACGGCGATCGCGGTCTGCCCCGAGGTGATCCCCGCGACCGCCGCGAGCGCGAACAGGAAGCGCGACGTCGACTCCAGCAGCACGAGGCCGCCGTACTCGGCGAAGCGCTCGTGGCCGGCCAGCCAGCCGCGCGCGAAGTAGCTGCCGCCGTACGCCAGCACGGCGATCACGAGGATCCAGTAGAGCGCCGCGGAGCCGCCGAACAGCTCGTCCTGGATCTTCGTCCGCAGCGCGAGCGCGACGACGAGGAAGACGAGCGCGAAGGCGGCCTGGATCAGCGCCGGCGTGCGCAGCGAGTGGGCCTGCAGGCCGCGCGCGCGGCGGTCGGCGATCGTGCGCGAGAGCAGCTGCTCGATCGGCCGGTAGATCACCGACAGGATCACGAACGCGATCGACCACAGCAGGCTGACGTGGCCGTAGTCGGTCGCGCTCAGCTCGCGGCTGGCGAGCGCGAGGTAGAGGAACGAGAGGATCCCGGTCGACGCGATGCCGACCGTCAGGATCCGTGCGCCGGAGCCGTAGGAGCGGTTCGCCCCGGCGGACTCCTCCTCTGCGGGTGCGGGTGCCTGCTCAGCCACCGAGGCGGACGAGCAGCATCGTCCACGGGAACGGCGATCGCGCTTCGACGACCTCGCCGTGCTGCGACAGCAGCTTGACGAACGAGCGCTTGGACCAGTGGTTCACGTGACCGGGCGTGTTGCCCAGGTCCTTGACATAGGCGCCGCGGGCGATGTTGAGGCCGCGCCAGAGCGGCTCGCGCGGGACCGACACCAGCAGGTTGTCCTTCGCCACACGCGCCATCTCGGCGACGGTGTGGGCGGGGTCCGGCACGTGCTCGAGCACCTCGATCGCGCTCGCGAGGCCGAACTCGTCGTCCGCGAACGGCATGTTCTCGGCCTTCATCACGCGGTACTCGAGGTTCGGCGCCTGGCGCGTCGCCTGCTCGGCGAGCAGCTTCGGGTCGTCGAGGTCGATCCCGACGATCCGCTTGTCGCCGAGCGCGAGCGCCCACTGGTGCGTCAGCACGCCCTCGCCGCAGCCGACGTCGAGCACGGAGCTGGGCGACGCCTGCAGGAACAGCTCGCCGAGGGTGCGCTCGAAGTTCGACATCAGCCGGCGCACGACCGGGTTGGTCGAGCCGTACTTGTCGTACGTGTTGCCGGTCGGGACCTCTTCGGTCGCGGAGGTGGTGCTCATACCTCGACTGCCTTTCGCTCGCCGGTGTCGCCGCTGCCGGGGGCGGCAGGCGGCGAGCCGTCGGGGCCGGCGGGCGGCTTCGGCGCGCCGGGCTCGTAGTGGGAGGGGGGAATGCCGATCGCCAGCTCGATCCGCCGCACGCGTTCGAACGTGCGTTGCGAGAGCGTGCGCTGGGCCGCCAGCAGGTCGCCGATCACGCCGAGCGCGAACAGCAGCATCGCGCCCATGAAGAGCACGGCGCCGAGGATCAGCGACTGCACGTGGCCGGCACCCTCGCCCTGCACCCAGGAGACGAAGAACCGTCCCCACACGATCGCGGCTATCAGGCCCATCACGACGGCCGCGCTCCAGAACACCCGCAGCGGCTCGTACTGGGCGTAGATGCGGAAGATCGAGATCGAGTTGCGGCGCACGTAGGCGCCCATCGACGGGAACAGCCGCGACTCGCGCGTCTTCGGGTTCGTTCTGATCGGCACGTCGTCGATCGCGACCAGCAGCTTGCCGGCCTGGATGATCGTCTCGAGCGTGTACGTGAACTTCGACACGACGACCATCTGCAGCGCCGCCTCGCGGTTGTAGGCGAGGAAGCCGGAGGTCGTGTCGGGCACGTCGGTCGACGAGGCCTGGCGCACGACCCACGAGCCGAGCTTCTGCAGCGACTTCTTCAGCGGCGAGAAGTGCTCGATCGTCTCGACCTGGCGGTCGCCGATCACCATGTCGGCGTTGCCAGCGACGATCGGCGCGACGAGCTTCGGGATGTCGCCGCCGAAGTACTGGTTGTCGGCGTCGGTGTTGACGACGATGTCGGCGCCGAGCTTCAGCGCGGCGTCGAGGCCGGCCTGGAAGCCCGCGGCGAGGCCCTTGTTGTTCGTCAGCTTGACGATGTGGTCGACGCCGTGGGCGCGCGCGACCTCGATCGTGCGATCGGTCGAGCCGTCGTCGATGACGAGCGTCTCCACCACGTCGATGCCGGGGATCTCCCTGGGGAGGTCGGCGAGCGTCGCGGGAAGGTGCTCTTCCGCGTCTTTACAGGGGATCTGGATGATCAGCTTCATGGAAATCCGGGTCGCCGGGGGCGCAGGAACGCGTCGTGCTCGGGACCGTGCAAGGCCCCACGCGGGAGATCGGGCGACCACCGTTGACCGGCGGCCGGTGCCGTAGACTCGCGCCGCAGTATCCCAAAGGACCGGATGGAACGCCACGCACGCCGGCCGCGTCCGCGGATCGACGCCCTCACGGTGGGCCTCGTCGCAGTCCTTCTGGGCGCGTTCGGGCTGCGCGTGTGGGGCATCGGCCACGGCCTGCCGTTCTCTTACAACATCGACGAGGAAGGCCATTTCGTCCCGGTCGCGATCGGGTTCTTCGGCCACGGCCTGAACCCGCGCTACTTCCTCAACCCGCCCGGCTTCACCGAGCTGCTGTACGCCGTCTACGCAGTCTGGTTCGGCGGTCGCGAGGCGGTCGCAAAGGCCTACGTCGACGATCCCAGCCAGGTCTTCCTGATCGCACGGGTGACCGTCGCGCTGCTGGGGACGGCCTCCGTCTGGCTCCTGCATCTGCTCGGCAGCCGCCTCTTCGACCGCCGCGTCGGCCTGCTGGCGGCGGCACTCGGCGCGGTCGCGTTCCTGCCGGTCTTCTACAGCCACCTGGCGCTCAACGACGTGCCGTCGATGCTGCCGGCGACGCTGGCGCTGCTGTGCGCGGCGCTGGTGCTGCAGGGCTCCGGCCGCGGCGGCGGGATCGGCTGGGTGCTGCTCGGCGGCCTCGCCGTCGGGCTCGCGGCCGGCACGAAGTACACCGCCGGGATCGTCGTGCTGCCGCTCGCGACCGCGATCCTGCTGCGCACGCGGGAGGAGCGGGCCGGCGTCGCGCACGCGCTCGCCGCGCTGGCGCTGCTCGGCTTCACCGCCGCGGTCGGCTTCCTGATCGCCAACCCGCACGCGCTGCTGAGCCATCACGAGTTCCGCGTCGGGATCGGCAGACAGCGCGAGCTGGCCGGCGGCGACGAGCTCGCGAAGCTCGGCCTGACGCAGGACAACGGGATCCTCTACTACCTCTGGACGTTCACCTGGGGGCTCGGCTGGATCCCGGCGCTGCTGGCGCTCGG
>JBEQUF010000021.1:0-9704 GCA_040349295.1 Actinomycetota bacterium
CGACCTTCAGCGCCGGCGCTTCAATGTTGAACCATTGCCCCTCGATGCATGCGATCTCCGGATGGCGATGCGCACCCCGTCGGTCGGTGATTCGCTGCACATCGTCCGCCCCTGGGCCGGTTAGGTCGGAGTTGAATGCGAAGAGCGCGGTGACGACCCTGGAGTAGGGGCGGCCACTCTCCATGAGTTCCTCTACGTAGGAGAGACCGGCAATTCGCTCCGCCTTCGCCAGCGTGTCTGAGACTTCGGTTGCAGTGAGTCGCGTCTTAACCTCGATGGCGTAGATGCAGGCGTCAACCGGGACGACCTTCGGGCGGTCGTTGTAGAACAGCGGCGCCAGGACACTCTCGTCGTAGACCACGACGTCGATCTCTGGCGACTCACCTCCAACGTGGTCGACCATTGCAACCCCCGTCTCGATACCGATGTGCGGCGGCAGCGCCGGCCGGAGGATCTCGGCGACAAGAAGCTCGCGCACCTGTCCTGCGATGCCCCGGTGTTCGATCCGTCCTGCAGCTCGCGCCTGATCGACAGCGTGCTTGATGCGGGCGGTGAAGTGATCCCTGTAGACCGGGTTCGCCATGTTCCGCCCGCACGGTAGGGAGTCGCGTGGTAGCGCGCAACCGGTGTACGCACAACGGTTGCGGCTCGACGCGCGCGCCGCCGAGCGTCGGAGTGCCGAGCGCTCCGTGTCCGTGCAGGTGCCGTGCGGAGGAACCTGCTCGACTTTGCGTCCGCGGAGGGGGTGGCCTCGTCGCAGGCTCGCCCGACGCCGGCGACTTAGGCGTCGGACTCCGAAGGCCTCAACGCAATGATGCGAGATCGGGTTCGCCTGGCCGCCCACTCCCACGGACAAAGACATCTGCGCCCAGTTGGTAGGCGGGATGGGACTATCCGACGTCGCCTAGACCGGCGAAATCCAGCTAACGGAGTGTCTCCGTCACCACGCGTCACCACGGGCCGGAGAGTCGCACAGGTGGAGGGAAGAGGCCCCTTGAATCCGTCGCATTCGGGTGGGATCGTTCTGCCTGAGGGCAACGGCGGTGAGAGAGGCGGCGACGTGAGTCGATCACTGAACGTGGCGTCGTGAGTTTGTGGCTGCGAGCGGGTCTGTTCCGCGTGTCCTCCCGTGGGCGAGTGGGCGCCCGGATGGGGCCGGTCTCGTGGTACGGCGGTGGCCGGCGAAGCCGCCGCTCTCGCTCTATGTCATCTGAGGCGCAGATGAGGACAGGTGCGCTCGCTGTCGACGCCGCCGTAGTTTTCAGTGCTTTCGTAGTGATTCTCGCGGTCCCCGCGCCGGTCTCTGCACAGCCCCCGGCGGGCCTGAGTGGGTACGGGAGGTTGATCTGGAACTTCGAGGCTCTTCTGGTCAAGACGTACGGCAACCGGGAGGTCTGTCAGTCCACGCAACCCTATCCCTCAGAGAACTGGACGACTGCCGCGTGCAAATCACCAAACGCGGCCCACGAGCCGTGGTTTTCGATCTTCACGCGTCCGGGTCCAGCGTCGTTCTTTCTGACAGCCACAAAGCCGGACCAGATGCGACTCGGGAACGTCGCCCCGGTGCGCATCGCGTCTCTGTGGGTCAAATGCAGCACATCCGCGTGGCTCGTCGAGACAAACACCGGCTGGCTGGAATGCGAATCGACGTGACGTGACGACGTCGAATATCACTGAGAAGACCTGCCCTGAGTGCGCCGAGACCGTGAAGGCAGCTGCGCGCGTGTGCCGGTACTGCGGCTATCGCTTCGACAGCAAAGACGTCCGGAACCGCGAGTCCGACACGATCCTGCTGGCCTCCAATCGGCCGAATGAGCGAGTAGGCATGGTTATGTGGGCTGGCGTCAGCCTCGCGTTGATGCTCGTCGGATCGTTTGGGCCGTGGGTGAAAGCGCTTGGAATAAGCGTCTCCGGAACAGATGGAGGTAATGACGGCTGGGCGGTGATCGTCGTTGGAGTGATCGTCGCTCTGCTCGTGTACGGCGGACGTCGCGTCAGAAATGGAGGATGGTCAGCGCTGATCGGGGGCATCGGCGGCGCGGCGATCACGATCCACGACCGCTCCCATCTCTCTGCGGCGATCAATCAAGGAGGGTCCTTTACCCGCGCACTCGTCCAGGTTGGGTGGGGCTTGAACGCGGCCATGATCGGATCGATCAGCCTCGCGATCTGCGGCGTCTTGTGGCTACTCACATGGACATCGGCCGACTTAGATGACGAGCTTCCCGAGCCACCGGCGGCGTCGGAATGATCTCGATGTCTCCAACCTCTCGGCATGCACTGGCCCTCGCGACTGCAATCAGTGTTGCTCTCGCATGTGCGTCCCTTGCAAGGGCGACCCCAGGGACAAAGGTCGTCGTGTATCGCCCGTACTCGATCAGTGGTGGACTTGCGGACGGTGTGAAGGCTACAAAGACGGTCGCAGGATCCTGTTGGATCAGTTCGGAGGCTGCGAAGCGTTCAGACGCGTGGCGCTGCTCCGCCGGGAACAGCATCCTCGATCCGTGCTACTCCGGCGGTCGCCCGAACACGCTCGCCTGTCCAGTGAATCGCGACGGCAGCCGGGTCTTGGTACTTCACCTGACCACCAGTCTGCCGGCGAACACGAACCCCGCCCTGAACACGAGCCGCGCCCTGCCCGAGCGGGTTCGTCTGACGACCGGCGTTGTGTGTTCCTTCGCTGAGGGTGCGACAGCGACCCTCGGCGGACTGCGACTGAACTATGCGTGTACGAACGGAGCATGGCTCGTCGGTGACCCGAGTCGATCGACGGCAATCTGGACGATCCTTTACCTGCGCTCTCTGAACTCGTCGAGTGCGACCCGCGTCGGCGTCGAGACGGCGTGGTTCTGATCGATGGTGAGTCGCTCCCGCGCGTGTGCGCCCGCGCTCAAGTCGAGAGGCGTCTGAAGAAGGGGACCCGACGCGACCATCCGACAACTACGGACTGGGGAGGCGGAGGTTGAGGACGCAGCTCGGGCTGCTGGTGATTGTTGCGGCGTTGATCGCCACTCCGCTTCCTGCCGCCGCCCGGCTCGCAAGCCCTGCTGATGTGGCGATCCACGCTGGCTCCAAGAGCTACGCGTTTTCAGCCCACCAGGTGTTCGTACGCCAGGGGCTTCTGGCGTCAGCTCTCGATCGGCTCTTCCCGCTTCTCGCGCCAATTCAAGTCAAGTGTTGGGGCTAAAAGCCTGTTCGCCTACAAGGAGGGGGACAGGGCTATTTCGCGATCCGCTGCACGGCCAGTCTCGAGATCCCGGACTTCGTGTACCACCTCGATGCTCGTGGGAACATCTACGTAACGCGAGTCCAGTCGTGAGCCCGAAGTACGGGCGCAAGCGCGTCGTAAAGCTCTCGATGCGACTCGCCCGCGTCCTGCGCGAGCTGCACAAGGACATCTCTTCGTCAGGCATCCCGCAGGCTGCCGACTACATCGTCATGTCGGCGCGCGGCCGGGTCTACACCCCCAAGTCGTTCTCAATCCGGCGTTGGACGCCCTCACCGATCCGCGTCTCGCCGGCGCGGAGGCGGAGTTCGAGCAGGCGATGCAGCACCTACGCGACGGCTCCGAGAAGGACATCGAGGACGCCATCGACGAGGCCGCGAAGTCGGTCGAGGGCGCGATGAAGGTGCTGCTCGACGCCCACGGGGTCGACCTGACGGGCAAGGAAACAGCGTGGCCGTTGTTCGGCGTCTTGACGAAGAGCGTGATCGTTGAGGCGGAGGCTGAGAATGCAGTTCTCGGAGCGGCGCGAGTCCGCAACGAGTGGGGAGGTCACGGAGCCGGCGCGTCGCCGCGCGCCACCCCGCCTGGCCTAGCGGAGCTCGCCGTCCACGGTGCAGCCTCCGCCGTGACGTATCTCGCTTCCAGATTGCCGTAATCCGGTACGTAAACCTGTCGGGTTCGCCAATCTCGGTTCGCGCGCTCTGTGACCCATTTGTGACCCACGGCCGCTAAAGTGGCCGAAAACCAAGCGGATGTGGCGGAATTGGTAGACGCGCACGGTTCAGGTCCGTGTGGGGGCAACCCCGTGGAGGTTCAAGTCCTCTCATCCGCATGAACGGCTGCGAGCTCGCGCTCGCGCGCCAGCACCACGAGATGCCGGCCCGGTGCGAGATCCGCGGTCGCCTGCAGCCGGACTCGACAGACGTCGCCGCCCGCGGCGATCACCGCCGTCTCCTTCTCGATCGAACCCTCGTCCAGGAGCGTGCGCCACGCGCCTTCGTCGGCCGCGACGAGCGAAGAGAGCGGCGTGCCGACCACTTCCGCGCCGAGCAACGCCTCCGCCGCGCGGTTCGCCGCGACGACGCGGTTGCCGTCGTCGACGACGAGCACCGCGTCGGGCACGTGCGCGAGCAGCCCGACGACTGCCGCGGTCGAGCGCTTCCAGCCGATCGAGATGCCGGTGAGCGACGCGACGCCTCTGAGCGTCGCGAGCTCGTCGCCGCCGAACTCGAAGCCGGGCGGCGCGAGCGTGGCGAGCACGAGCTGTGGCCGCCCCAGCACGGGGATCCGCTGCAGCGCGACGACGCCCTCGGCAACGGCGGCGACCGAGGGGTCCGGACCGAGCGGGGCGCCGAGGCGCTCGACGAGCCGGGCGAGCTTCTTCGCGCCGCGACCACTCGTCGCGGCCGCACGGGGCGGCCTCTCGCACGCCACGATCGCAGCCGGGCCGAACTCGCGCGAGACGAGCGCCAGCGCCCGCTTCGCGACCGCCTCGAACGGCGCCCCGCCGAGCAGCGACACCGCGAGCTCCGACAGCGCGGTGTGCCGGCGCTCGTGGACGACGAATGTCTCCGCGCACTTGCGCCGCTCCGTCTCGTCGGCGATCCGGATGAAGAGCGTCCGCTGTCCGTGCACGTCGAGCACGTGTGCGAGGAAGGAGACGTCGACAACCGTCTCGTCGCGGCGGCGGAGCGTCGCCTCGCCGTGCGCGGCCGCGTCCGAGCGCAGCTGCGCCACGATGCGGGCGCGGTGCTCGGGGACGGCCCAGAGCCCGAGGTCGTGTCCGGTGCGCCCGTACAGCTCGCCGGCGTCGTAACCGCTCAGCCGGCAGAACGCGTCGTTCGCCTCGATGATCGTCCCGTCCTCGAAGCGAGAGACGATGATCGCGTCCGGGCTCGTGTGGAACACCTGGGCGAAGAGCTCCTCGGTCGCGTGCAGCAGCTGCTCCGAGCGAGGCGTCCGCGAGCCGAGGAAGCTCTGCACGCCGGCGATGCGGAGCTCGCGGGCAGTGCCGAAGAGCGCGTCGGCGTCGGCGAGCAGCCGCTGTGCGTCGGCGTAGACGGTGCGACCGCGCGCCGTCGGGACGACGCCGCGCTCCGAGCGTTCGAGCAGCGCCGTGCCCGCCAGCGTCTCCAGGTTGCGGATCCGCTTTGCGATCGCAGGGCCGGTCAGGTGCAGGCGTCTCGCCGCGCCGGCGAGGCTCGCCTCCTCGATCGCCGCGACGAGCGCGGCGAGCTCCGACAGGTCGGGTCGGCGCACTGGGCTTGCCATGTCCGGGTGATCGACACGGCGGGCGCAAACTGCAGGTTTCCGCCGCACGGCGAATCTCGTCTCTGCACGCCGCCGCCCGCCGCCCGATCACGTCGGTGCAAGCAAACCCAGGGAAGGGACAACCATGCGCAGCAAGCTCGAACACATGAACGTGTCGGTCCTCGCGAAGCTGATGGGAACCGCAGGCGCACAGGTCGTGCTCCTCGTCGCCCTCGGCCTCGTGTCGATCTCGGCGCTCGCCGGGATCGCGGCGAAGGTCAACGACATGACGTCGACCTCCGTCCACACGCTTCGGGACATGGCGTCAGCCGATGTCCTCTACAACAAGAACCGCACGCTTCTCCGCGACGCCCTCCTGAAGACGGATCCGGCGGAGCAGCGGCAGATCGCCGCCGACATCGCCGCGAACTCGACGGCGATCGACAAGGCGGTCGCGTCCGCCGTGGCAGAGGGCTCGCCGGCGGTGCACGGCCAGCTCGTCGAGCTCCAGCGGAACCTCGCGAAGTACGTGCCCGTGCGGGAGCACTATCTCGCGTTCGCGAAGCAGGGCAAGAAAGAGCAGGCCGTGGCCGTCTCGACAGCGGCGTCGTCGCTGATCAAGGAGATCGGCGCCCACTTCGACAGCCTGCTCGCCGCGTCCGTCCGGGAGAGCGAGTCGGACGCCACGGCCGTGGAGGCGACGTATCACTCGAAGCGGACGCTCGCGATCGTCGCGATGCTCGTGGCGGCGCTCGTCGGCTTCGGCCTGAGCTACCTCGTCGGCCGTGGCATCGTCTCGCGGGTCAGGCGCGTCCTCGCCGCCGCAACGGACGTCGGCGACGGCGACCTCACGGTCGACCTGACGGACGTGAAGGGCGGCGACGAGCTGGGCCGGATGGCTGCCGGCTTCCAGGCGATGGTCGACCGCCTGCGCAGCACGGTCGGGACGGTCCAGGAGGTCGCGAAGCAGCTCGAGGCGTCGTCGCACGAGATGGCGTCGAGCTCCGAGGAGGCCGGCCGCGCGGTCGGCGAGATCGCGCACGCGGTCAACGAGGTCGCGACCGGGGCCGAGCGCCAGGCGCGCACGGCCGAGGAGACGCGCGTCAGCTCCGAGGAGATGGCCCTCGCCGCACAGGCGGGGTCGGCCGCGGCGCAGGAGACGGCGATGGCCGCCGAGCAGGCCCTGCGCGTCTCGCAAGAGGGCGCCGACGCCGTCGTCCAGGCGACGGCGGCCATGACGGCGATGCGCACGTCGGCGGAGTCGCTGACCGGCGCGATCCGGCTGCTCGGCGACAAGTCCGAGCAGATCGGCGGCATCGTCGAGACGATCACCGGCATCGCCGGGCAGACGAACCTCCTCGCCCTCAACGCGGCGATCGAGGCCGCGCGCGCCGGCGAGCAGGGCCGCGGCTTCGCGGTCGTCGCCGAAGAGGTCCGGAAGCTCGCCGAGGAGTCGCAGCGGGCGGCGGGCTCGATCGCGGAGCTCGTCGGCGACATGCAGCAGGAGACGCAGCGCACGGTCGAGGCGGTCGAGGCGGGCGCGGCGGAGATCGCAACCGGTGCAGTCGTCGTCGAGCAGGCGCACGACGCATTCGTCCGCATCGGCGGCGCGGTCGAGGACGTCACCAGCCGGATCGGCCTGATCGCGGCGAGCGTCGAGCAGATCGCGACGTCGGCGGACACGGTGCAGCGCGGCATGGCGGATGTCGCGTCGGTCGCCGAGCAGTCGTCGGCGTCGGCCGAGCAGGTGTCGGCCTCGACGCAGGAGACGTCGGCGTCCGCGGAGGAGATCGCGGCCTCCGCGCAGGAGCTGGCGTCGAACGCGGAGGAGCTCGAGAAGCTCGTCCGGCAGTTCCGGCTGGCGGCGTAGGGATCGGGCCGAGGCTCGGTTTTCCCTTCCCGCGGCCGAGCGCGGAGCCCGAGAGACGTGGGACGCCCCGAACGGGCGTCCCACGTCCATTCGCCTCGACTCGGTGCCCGTGCAGACAGCGGGTTCCCCCATTCCAGGGAATGGGGCCGGCCCGAGGCGGCCGATGTCGTGCCTATGCAAGGTGACGCTGCCGCCCGGAACGCCCAGCGGGTCGAGGCACTGCTCGACGCGCATTCCTTCGAGCTCCAGTCGCTCGAGGGCGAGGAGCGCGACCGCCGCGCGGCCGCGATCGGCGCCGCGGCGGCCTACGCGCACCTGCTCCGCGAGACCGCGCCGAAGGGCATCCAGGAGCGCTACGCCTTCAAGCTCGAGTTCCCCGACGGCCGCTGGGACGTCCGCGAGCAGCTGCTTCCCGCGCCGCCTCGCGTCGGCGACCTCGTGTGGTTCGGCCAGGAGACGTGGCAGGTCTCGGGCTACCGGCAGGTGCCGGCACGGCGCTCGGGCAAGAAGCACGAGTTCCTCGCCTGCACGCCGATCGCGGCCTAGCGCCTCGTCCAGGTCGAGGAGACCGCGGGCGCCGAGACGGCGCCCCACCGGTCGACGTAGGAGACCTCGAAGTCGTACGTCCCCGGCGCGGCCGCCGGCGGCGGGTAGCACGGCGCGTGCCCGCTGCAGACGAGCGTGCGAGAGCCGTCCCGCAGCAGGACGCGGTAGACGAGCCGCGAGACGACCCGTCCGTCGTCGGGCCAGCCCGTGCGCACGCGCCACCGGCCGTCTCGCCGGACCCGCAGGACGCGGGCGGGCGGCGCCGGCCGGGTCAGGTCGTCGAGCGCATTCGCCATGAAGCGCTGCACGCGCGGGTCGACCGGAGCGTCGCGGTCGACGCCGACCGGGAACTGCGGGCCGAGCGTGCCGTCGCTCCGGTACGCGTCGAGCGCGAGCGTGAACGCGTAGGCGCCGGTCGCGAAGACGCGTCCACCGCCCGGTGCCGTCCACTTGACGGCGTCGGCGTTCAGCGGCCCGCCGAGCGGGTTCGCATAGTGGAACAACACGGTCACCGGAGCCGGCACGCAGCCCGGGACGATCGAATCGTGCTCGCGGCCGACGACGCCGGCGATCGTGTCGCCTGCCTGGAGGCCGGTGCCCGCGAGCCACGGATCGGCGGCGCCGGCGGCGGTCACGGTGTAGTCGAGCGGGTGGTCGAAGACCGTGATGTCGCCGTGCTCGACCCCTTCGAGGCGGCACTCGGGGCGGCCGATCTCGCGGAACATCGCCGTCTTCTGCGTCGGATCCGGATTCGGGTCGTACATCGACTTCTCGCTGTAGATCGTCGTCCCGCCGTCCTCGTAGCGGATGTTCCAGTAGTCGTCGTTCGCGCCCATGAACGCGAGATTCGTCCCGCCGGCGAGAGCGGCGTCCCACCCGCCGCGCATGGCGAGCGTCCAGTACTCGTCGTGGCCGTTGTCGATCAGCAGACGGTGCGACAGCAGCCCGGCCGGGTCGGCGTCGGTGTCGGCATCGGTCTGGTAGCTGACGTCGTAGCCGCTGCGCTCGAGCCAGCGCACCATCTGGAGCTCGATCCAGAGCGGCGACTGGGCGTTGCCTGCGAAGGGGCGCAGGAACGACACCCGCGAGGCGCGCGGCGAGAGGAAGTTGTAGAGGCTCCGGCCGCCCCAGTCGTTGTACGCCTCCCACGTGTTGACCGGCACCTGCACGAGGATCTGGGACGGCGGGTCGTCCGGTGGCTGCCGGACGACGAAGTACGTGGTCGCGACCGTTCCGGCCGCGCCCGCGTTCGTCTGCACGGCCTCCGCGATGTAGTAGCCGCTCGTCCAGCTTGCGTCAGAGTGGATGACGTCGGTGACGGGCCAGTGCGCGCGCAGCGGCTGCACCGACGGCGGATCGACGTCCTTCGGCGTCTGCCCGGCCTCGTCGCCCAGGCAGCTCGGGGCGCACGCGACGACCCGTCCGCCCGCGCCGCCGTACCAGCCGAGCCGGTAGACGACGATGCGATAGCGATATGGCGTGCTGACGTGGAAGTCGAGCTCGCCGCCCGGCGCGATGCTCGTCTGCGACGCGAAGATCGACGCGTAGTTGTTCGCGCGCGCGTTCCACGCCGTCGTGCCGGGCAGGGCGTTCTCCGACTGGACGGGATTTGCCAACGCAGGCGCAGCGCCGCAGAGCAGCGCGATGATCGCCGCAGAAAGCGCTCTCGCCAAGCGTCGCCAACCCTAACGGGTCAGGCGACGAGCTTCACGTCGGCGTCCGGGTAGAGCACCTTCCAGACGCGCAGGTAGACCTCGACCTCCGCTGTCTCGGTCTCGTCGCCGATCTCGAGCGAGCTCGGACCAGCCGGTG
>JBEQUF010000028.1:0-3325 GCA_040349295.1 Actinomycetota bacterium
CGGGGACGGCCATGATCGCGCCGGTGCCGTAGTCCATCAGCACGTAGTCGGCGACCCAGATCGGGATGCGGGCCTCGTTGACCGGGTTCGTCGCGAAGAACCCGGTGAAGACGCCGGTCTTCTCCTCGGCGGCAGCCCGTTCCTCGCCGCGCTTCGCCGCGGCGCGCTGGACGTACGCACGCAGCTCGTCGCCGTTCGGCGACCGCTCGGCGAGCGTCTCGACGAGCGGGTGCTCCGGCGCGACGACGAAGAAGGTCGCGCCGAACAGCGTGTCCGGCCGCGTCGTGAACACGGCGACGTCGTCGGCCAGCTCGGCGACGTGGAACTGGATCTCGGCCCCTTCCGAGCGACCGATCCAGTTGCGCTGCATCGTCTTGATCCGCTCCTGCCATTGCAGCCCGTCGAGCTCGTCGATCAGCTCCTGCGCGTAGGCGGTCGTGCGGAAGAACCACTGCTCGAGGTTCTTCGCGATCACCTCGGTGCCGCAGTACTCGCAGCGGCCGTCGTGCACCTGCTCGTTCGCGAGCACGACCTGGTCCTTCGGGCACCACTTGACCGGCGCGCCCTTGCGGTACGCGAGCCCGGCCTCGAAGAGCTTCAGGAAGAGCCACTGGTTCCAGACGTAGTACGTCGGCTCGTGCGCCGAGATCAGACGCGACCAGTCGAACGCCCAGCCCATGCGGCGCATCGACTTCGTGATGTTCGCGATGTTCCGCTCGGTGCTCTCGAGCGGGTGGATCCCGTCGCGGATCGCCGCGTTCTCGGCCGGCAGGCCGAACGAGTCGAAGCCGATCGGGTGCAGCACCTCCATCCCCTGCCGCTTGCGGAAGCGCGTGAGGACGTCGCCGATCGTGTACACGAGCACGTGACCCATGTGCAGGGTGCCCGACGGGTACGGCCACATCGCGACGACGTAGCTCTTCTCCTTCGCCGGGTCGGGGTCGCCGACGAGCGCGGCGCCGGCCTCGTCCCAGACCTGCTGCCACTTCGCCTCGATCGTGTGGGTGTCGTAGTGATCGGCCATCAGAAATGAAAAGACCTCCACGACGGGAGGCCAAGGGAAGCCAACACGCGGCGGCCTCCTAGCGGGTGGTAAGCAGCTCCTGCATTCCGATACGGATACTAGCGAAGTGCAGGAGATCCTTCCTCTCAGCGCGCGTGTCGACGGCGGCCGGCTCGAGCTCGGCGGCATCGACGCGGAGGCGCTCGCGGCGCAGCACGGGACGCCGCTCGTCGTCTACTGCGAGGAGACGCTCCGGGCGCAGGCGCGGGCCTACCGCGCCGCCGCGCCGCGCGCGACCGTCGTCTACGGGACGAAGGCGTTCACGAACGTCGCCATCCTCCGCATCCTCGCCGAGGAGGGAATCGGCGCCGACGTCTCGACGCTCGGCGAGCTCGCGTTCGCCCGTGCGGCCGGGATCACCGGCGACCGGATCCTCTTCCACGGCAACAACAAGTCGGACGAAGAGCTGCGCGCCGCGGCCGAGACGGGCGCGACCGTCGTCCTCGACGCGCCGGACGAGGCGGGACGTGCGGCGGCACAGGGCGTCGAGCGCGTGCTCGTGCGGCTGACTCCGGGGGTGGAGGCGCACACGCACGAGGCGATCCGCACGGCGCACGACGAGTCGAAGTTCGGGCTGGGCCCGGATGCCGCCCGCGCGCTGATCCACGAGGCGCTCGAGCTCGGGCTCGACGTCCGCGGCGTCCACTTCCACGTCGGTTCGCAGCTCGCGCGCGTCGACGAGAGCACGCTCGCCGTGCAGCGGCTGCTGACGTTCGTCGAGAGCGTCGAGGGCTGGCGGCCGCGCGTGCTCGACATCGGCGGCGGCCTCGGCATCAAGTACACGCGGGAGGACGAGGTGCCGACGATCGAGGAGTTCGTCGGAGCGCTCGTCGCCGAGCTGCCCGACGACGTCGAGGTCTTCCTCGAACCGGGCCGCTCGCTCGTGGGGCGCGCCGGCGTGACGCTCTACCGGGTCGGGGTCGTCAAGGAGAGCGGCGGCATCACCTACGTCGCGATCGACGGCGGCATGTCGGACAACCCGCGACCGCAGCTGTACGGCGCCCGCTACGAGGCGCTGGTCGCGAACCGCGCCGGCGAGCTGCCGGACGGCGTGTTCCGGATCGCCGGGAAGCACTGCGAGTCGGGCGACGTGCTCATCCAGGCGGCCGAGCTGCCGCACCCGCGCCGGGGCGACCTGCTCGCGGTGCCGGCGACCGGTGCGTACACGCTCGCGATGGGCTCGACGTACAACGGCGTCCCGCGCCCGGCGGTCGTGCTCGTGCGCGACGGCACACAGCGGTTGATCAGGAATCGCGAAGGCGTCTCCGACCTGCTCCGGCTCGAAGTGGATACCCTGGACGCATGAGAGCGCGCCTCCTCGCCACGCCCGGTGTCGTCCTGATCGCCTTCGCGGCCGCCCTGTGGGGCACCGACCCGATCATCCGCAAGACGATGGCGAGCTCGACGTCGGCGACGACGATCGTTTTCGGCGAGCACGTGGTGCTCGTCGCCCTGACGCTGCCCTGGCTCCTGCCGGCCCTGCGCGCGTTCTTCCGGGCCGGCTGGCGCGTACAGCTGGCGGTGATCGTGATCGGCGCCGGCGCCTCCGCCGTCGCGACGATCCTCTTCACCGAGGCGCTCTTCCACGGCGACTTCGTGACGCCGGTCGTGCTGCAGAAGATCCAGCCGTTCATCGCCGTCTTCGGCGCGGCGCTCATCCTCGGCGAGCGGCCCCGGCCACGCTTCGCCTGGTTCCTGCTGCCGGCGGTGCTCGGCTTCTGGCTCGTCAACCAGCCGCACCCGCTCGATCCGACCGCGAAGGGGCTCATCCCGATCGTCGAGGCGACGATCGCCGCCGCGCTGTGGGCGTCCGGCACCGTGCTCGGCCGGTACGTGAGCCGTGACCTCGAGTTCCAGCACGTGCTCTCGCTCCGATTCTTCTTCGGGCTGATCGCTGCCGCGATCGCGCTGCCGGTCATGGGCGCCGGCGGCTGGTCGAACGGCCACGACTCCCTGCTGATCGCGCTGCTCGCGTTCATCACCGGCTTCGTGTCGCTCTGGTTCTACTATTACGGCCTCCAGCGCACGCCGGCCGTCCTCTCGGCGATCGCCGAGCTGACGTATCCGGCGATCGCCGTGATCGCGGGCATCTACGCCTACAACTCGCACCTGAACTGGTCGCAGTGGCTCGGCGTCGCGATCATCCTCGGCACCGTCACGCTGCTGCCGGTGCAGCGGCGCCGGTCGGTGGTGCGCCTCGCCGCGCGCGACGCGGCGCTCGCGACGACCTAGCTTCGATCGGACTAGGACGGAACGGGTGCG
>JBEQUF010000063.1:0-10793 GCA_040349295.1 Actinomycetota bacterium
GCGAGAAGACCTGCCACCAGCCCTTCGACGCGGACGCCGACGCCGGCAGGAGCGACGTGAGGAAGAGGCCGAACGTCGGCACGAGCCACAGCACCCCGAGCCCGGCGTGGATGATCTGCAGCGGCGCCTTCGCGAGCCCGCGGAGCAGCTTCGCGGCGGCGGTGTCGCGCGCGACGGGCAGCTCGACCGCCGGACTTGCAGCAGCCATCAGCCATCCCTCCGGAAGCGGCGGATGTTGAGCGCGAGCACCGGGATGACGAGCAGGAAGAGCAGCACCGCGATCGCCGAGCCCGTGCCGAAGTCGTTCTGACCGCCGAACGAGACGCGCCACATCGCAAGCGCGATCACGTTCGCGTCCGCCTGCGTCGACTGCGGCGCGAGCGCGAAGATGAGGTCGAAGACCTTGAGGACGTTGATGATCATCGTGATGAAGACAACGCTCAGCACCGGCAGCAGCAGCGGCACGGTGACGCGCCGGAACGTCTGCCACTCGGTCGCGCCGTCGGTGCGCGCCGCCTCGAGCACGTCGCGCGGCATCGCCGACAGCCCGGCGGCGATCACGACCATCGCGAAGCCGGCCCAGATCCAGATGTAGGCGATGATCAGCGAGGGCGTGATCAGCTTCGGCCCGAGCCACGAGAAGCCGCCGAACGGCTTGCGGAACGTGGCGGCGCCGATCGCGGTCGTGAACGTGCCGCTGCCGACGCTCTTGAAGTCGAACGTCCCGTCGGCGGCGGTCTTCGTCGACTGCACCTTCTTGCCGCTCGCGTCACGGAGCTCCACGGTGACGCCGGGCAGGCCCTGTTCCTGCGACTCGACGACGCCGGGCTTGCCGCCGCCCGGCTTGAAGTCGCGCCAGACGGTTCCGACGACGTCGCCCGGCTTCGCGGCCGGCTCGACCGCCTGCTTCGCACCGGTCGGCACCTGGTCCGGCGGGATGCCGGTCAGCCCGAGCAGCGCGACGCCGCCGGCGTGCACCGGCGTCTTGAGGACGAGCGTCCCCTTCGCCGTCACGAGCGTCGGCGTCGACCCGATCGCGTTCTGCAGCACGCCGGGCGCGTGGAAGACGTCGGCGACGGAGCGCGACAGCGCGTTCACGGCGCCGAGGTTCGGATCCTGCTGGTACATGATCCGCCAGGTGACGCCGGTCGCGAACGCCGAGATCGCCATCGGCAGGAAGACGACCGTCTTGAACGCGACCGACCAGCGGACGCGCTCGGTCAGCACGGCGAAGACGAGCCCGATCGCGGTGACGAGCGCCGGCACGACCGCGACCCAGATCAGGTTGTTCTTGATCGCGACGAGGAGCGGGTTCGACAGGTTGAACGGGACGAACAGCGCCTTGTAGTTCGAGATCCCGACCCAGTGGCCAAGGAAGCCGTCGGCGCCGAAGAAGCTGCGGATGATCGTGTAGACGAGCGGATAGACCATCCACACGCCCAGCATGAAGAGCGCCGGCGCGAGGAAGATCGCGCCGATCAGGAAGCGGCCGCGGTCGGCGGCCCCGGCGGGAGGCGGAGCCGCCTGGACAGGCGGCTTCACCGTGATCCCACCGGCCGTGCTCACTTGCTCTTCTTGTACGCCGCTGCGGCCGCGGACTCGGGCTTCTTCTGGATGCCGCTGATGTTCTTCGGGTTCTTGAGGTAGTCCTGGAACAGGCCCCACTCACCCTGGCCGGCAGTCGCGCCGAAGGCGGACGGCTGCTGGTCGGACATGTCGAACACGACGGAGGTCGCCTTGCCGATCGGCGCCTCGGTCGCCCGCGTGATCGCGTCCGGGTAGATCGACGACGGCACGTTCTTGTTGCCGGTGCCGAAGCCGCCCTGCTTCGCCCACGCCTCCGCGGCCTGCGAGGTGGCGAGGAACTTCACGAACGCCTCGATCGCCGGCGTGTCGCGGAACGTGACGAAGAGGTCGCCGCCGATCTCGACCGCGCTCGAGTCCGGGCCGGCGGTGATCGACGGGAACGGCACGGCGTTGAAGCCGGTGCCGGCCTTCGCCTTCGTCGAGCCGAGGATGACGCCGGCGACGAAGTCGCCCTCGAACACCGTGGCGCCCTTCGGCGGGGTGGCGAACGCCTGCGTGACCGAGTCGTTGAACCCGGTCTGGATGGCGCCCGACTCGCCGCCGGCGAGGTTGGCGGTGTCGCCGAGGACCTGCCCCATCGTCTTCAGGGCGGTCGCGACCGACGGATCCGTCCACTTGATCTTGTGCGCGCTCAGCTGCTCGTACTTCGCCGAGCCGAACGTGCGGAGGTAGATGTTCTCGAACAGGTCGGTGAGCGTCCACCCGTCCGCGCCGCCGATCGAGTACGCCGGCGTGCCCGACGCCTTCAGCGTCTTCGCGTTCGAGATCAGCTGCGCCCAGGTCGACGGCGCCTTGACGCCGGCGGCCTTGTAGGCCGGGACGTTGTACCAGAGCAGCGACTTGTTGGCCGCCTTGAAGACGAGCGCGTAGAGCTTGCCGTCATAGGTGCCGAGCTGCTGCCACGCCGGTGCGAAGTTCGCCGCGATAGTCGACTTCGCGTACGTGATCGGCTTCAGCTTGCCCTGGTCGGCGAGCTGCTTGACGAAGCCAGGCTGCGCGATGTCCGCCATGTCCGGCGGGTGGCCGCCCGCGACGGCGGTCGAGAGGACCGTCGGCAGGTTGTCGCCGACGGGCTTGTAGTTGATCTTCACCTTCGGGTACTGCTTGTTGAAGGCCTTGATCACGTCGGCGAACTGCTTCGCGCCCGACGACGAGGTCCAGATCCCGTCGAAGTTGACCGTGCCGGAGACGGTGCCGTTGACGCTCTGCACCGACTTGGTGTTGCTGCTCCCGGCGCTGCTGTTGCTCTTGCTCGACCCCCCGCAGCCCGCGGCGACGATCGCCAGGGGTACGACGAGCACCGCGAGCAAAACCCGGTGTCTCACTCTGCTGCTCCTTTCGCTTCCGTTCCGTCGTAGATCCCCATCCCCGTCTGGGGGTCGAAGAAATGCAGGGCGCGCGTGTCGACGGCGATCTCGACGCTGTCGCCGGAGCGGACGCGCGAGCGGGCGCCGAAGCGGCCGACGAGCGTCGCATGCGGCTCCTCCGACGAGACGCGATCGTTGCCGGCGTCCTCCGCGAGCTCCCGGACCTCGTCGGTCACGGCCTGCTTCGCGTCCATCGTGAAGTGCACCATGATCTCCGAGCCGAGCGCCTCCGTCAGGGTCGCCTTGCCGTGCAGGCGGTGGTTCGCGGGCGTGTCGGTCGCGAGCGACGAGTCCTCGAGATCCTCGGGACGGATCCCGAGGACGACTGTCTTACCGTCGAACTGCCGCAGGGCGGGACGCGCCGCGACCGTGTCGGCCGGCAGCTCGATCACCTGGTTGCCCACCTTCGCGCTGACCGTCCCGTTGCTGCTCGAGAGCGTCGCCTCGATCATGTTCATCGCAGGCGAGCCGATGAAGCCGCCGACGAAGAGGTTGACGGGATGGTCGTACAGCGTTTGCGGATCGGCGACCTGCTGCAGCTCGCCCTTCCGCATCACGGCAACCCGGTCACCCATCGTCATCGCTTCTACCTGGTCGTGCGTGACGTAAATCGTCGTCACCCCGAGATCGCGCTGGAGCCCGGCGATCTCCGCCCGCATCTGGACGCGGAGCTTGGCGTCGAGGTTCGAGAGCGGCTCGTCCATCAGGAACGCCGACGGCTCGCGGACAATCGCCCGCCCCATCGCGACGCGCTGGCGCTGACCGCCCGAGAGGGCGCGCGGCTTCCGCTTCAGATAGGGCTCGAGGTCGAGGATCCGCGCGGCGTTCTGGACCCGGCGGTCGATCTCGTCCTTCGACATGTGCTTGATCTTCAGGCCGAACGCGATGTTGTCGTACACCGAGAGGTGCGGGTAGAGGGCGTAGCTCTGGAAGACCATCGCGATGTCGCGGTCGCGGGAAGGAACGTGGTTGACGACCCGGTCGCCGATGCGGAGGATGCCGCCCGAGATGTCCTCGAGCCCGGCCACCATCCGCAGCGCGGTCGTCTTGCCGCACCCGGACGGCCCGACGAGAACCATGAATTCCCCGTCCTCGATCTCGAGATCGAGGTCGTGAACGGCGGTGGTGCCATCGGCGTACGTCTTCGTCACGCCGTCGAACGAGACTGCGGCCACTTGCACCCCTTCCCCAAGGGTTGACTGGAGTGTTCTAACGGATTCCGAGTCTCCTGCGCAACGTTTAGTTCGCCGCGAGGATCTCTGCGAAGACGTCGCGGTCGATGTTGCCGCCGCTGACGATGCAGACGCAGCGGTCGTCGCGGTGGAGCGCGACGGCGAGCGCGAGCGCTCCGGCGCCCTCCGCGACGACCCTCGCGCGGGTCGCGAGCAGGCGGACCGCGCCCTCGACGTCGGCGAGCGGAACGACGACCGCCTCGTCGACGAGGGCTTGCGCGCGAGGCCACATCGTCGGCAGGATCGCCCGGCCGCCGGCGCCGTCGACGAACGAGGGCCGGTAGTCGATCTCGAGCGGCTCGCCCGCCGCGAGCGAGGCGGCGAGCGGCGCCGCGGTCTCCGGCTCGGCGGTCACGATCCGCACCTCGGGACGGAGCGCCTTGACGGCGCTCGCAATCCCGCTCGTCAGGCCGCCGCCGCCCCACGGGACGACGACGGTCTCGAAATCGCCCTGCTCGACGAGCTCGAGGCCGATCGTGCCGTTCCCGGCCATGACCTGCTCGTCCTCGACCGGATGGATGAACCGGCCCTGGACGTCCGGGTGGCCACGGTCGACCATCGTCTGCCACCAGACCTCGTGCGGGACGAGCAGCACCTCGCCGCCGAGCTCCTCGACCCGGTCGAGCTTCGCGCGCGGCGCATGCTCGGGGGCGACGATCCGCGCACGGACACCGGCCTCGCGCGCCGCCCAGGCGACACCCTGGGCCATGTTACCGGCGCTCGCCGTGACGAGATCCTCGGGCGGCCCGGACCGGACGGCGTTCAGCGCCCCGCGGAGCTTGAACGAGCCGATCGGCTGCAGACACTCGAGCTTCAGCGCGATGCGATCGTCGTAGCGGACGAGCGGCGTCGTCAGCACCGCGTCGGCGATCCGCTCCCGTGCGGCGCGGATCTCGTCGAGCGGGATCGCGCTCAGTCGCTCTCCTTCGCGAGCTCTGTCAGCTGCGTGCGCACGGTCCAGAGCTCGGGGAACAGCTTGTTCTTGATCAGCCCGGCGAGCAGCTCGACCGGCGTGCCCTGCGTCCCGACGACGTCCTCGCCGATGATCCGCGCGACGACCTTGAAGTGCCGGAACCGCCACATGCCGATCCGCTCGTCCCACTCCGTCAGCAGCTCGGCGAGCTGGTAGACGTCCTCGTGCTCGCGGCCGTGGACGTACAGCTCGAGCAGCGACAGGCCGCGCTCGCGCAGCACGCCCTCGAATGCGGCGTAGAGCGACGGCGACACGCGGCGGATCTCCCGGAAGCCGGGCGAGTCGAAGCCGCTGCCGTGTCCGAGGACGCGCCGCACCTCCTGGTACTCCCACGGCGACATCAGCTCGAGGTGCTCGAGGAAGCCCTCGACGTACTTGACCGACGCGCACGACCGGCGCAACAGCCGCGTGGCGCCGGCGAGATCGCGCGCCTCGATCAGCCGCGTCGCCTCCTCGGCCTCGATCCACGCGTGCTTCAGCCAGAGCTCCGACGCCTGGTGCACGGTCTGGAAGAGCAGCTCGTCGCGGTGCACCCATTCGTCCGGCGTCTTCTGCAGCGCCAGCAGCTCGTCGGTGCGGAGGTAGCGCTCGTAGTCGCTTCCCCCGGGGCCGGCGAGGATCGGAGCGAACTCGTCGTCGCTCATCGCGACTCGCTCCCGTCGTAGATCTTCATCGGCAGGTCCGCGAGCGGGACGCCGCCGTCGTCGGTGACAAGCCAGGTGTCCTGCATGTAGAGGCAGCTCTGCCCGTCCTGCGAGATCGCATGCGGATGCATCGAGAGCACCATGTTCGCCTGCAGCTCCGTCTCGTCGTTCTCGCCGATCTTCGGGAACTCGATCATCGTCATCCCGATCGAATGGCCCGTGACGTGGCCGAGATGGAAGCCGCGGTCGTGGAAGCCCTTCGACACGGCGCGGTGCGCGTCGCGTGCCGTGTTGCCGGTCCTGAGGACGTCGCGGGCGGCGGCGTAGTACTCGTCGTACGCGTCCATCATCGCCTTCGTCTCGTCGTTCGGCTCCGCCGCGCAGATCGCGCGCGAGACCTCGACCCAATGGCCGCCCGCGCCGGCGATCTCGAGCGACGGCAGCACCATGTCGGTTCGCTCGAAGACCTTCGCGCCGGCGATCTTGAACTCCGGCAGGGCGCCGCCGTTCGGGCCGTCGAGCACCATGTCCATCGTCCAGCGGCCGCAGCCCTCCGAGACGAAGTAGTCCTCGCACGGCCCGAGGACCTCGCGGGCGGACTTGCCCGGCTCGAAGTGCTCCAGGAAGATCCAGAAGCCCTCCGTGTTGATCCGCACCGACTCGCGCACCGACGCGATCTCGAGCTCCGACTTCACCGCGCGCGCGTGGTCGAACGGAACGTCCCAGGCGACGATGTCGGCGGAGCCCGACAACGCGACATAGTCGCGCACCGTCATCACGTAGTCGAGGCCGTACACGCCCACGCGCTTGCCGCGGATCTGCTCGGCGAGCCAGTCGCCGGGCTTGTCGACGAACTCCTGCCGCTCGATCCACGTCGTCCCGTGCTCGCCGACGTAGCGCGCCTCGCTCGGGAAGACGATCGCCGGCTCGCCGTCGACGGGGAGCAGCACGTAGGCGTACCGGTGGACGATCACGAAGCCGCTGAGATACGTGACGGCACCCTCGAAGCCCGTGTACTCGTTGCCGCAGACGAGCACGGCGTCGAGACCGTCGCGCTCGGCCGCTTCGCGGATGCGCGCGTAGCGGCGCTCGATCTCCGCCTGCGGCAGGCCGGTATAGCTCACCACGACGCCTCCACCCCTTTCATGAGTGCCCAGATCGCCTCGTTCAGCGGCGTCGGCACCCCGTGCTGGCGCCCGAAGCGGACGATACCGCCGTTGAGATAGTCGATCTCCGTCTGCCGTCTCGCCTCGACGTCCTGCAGCATCGACGCCTTGTGGTCGTAGGCGACCTCGGGCTTCGCCGCGTGGTCGATCAGGTCCTCGGGATCCGCGTCGAGCTCGATGCCCTGGGCCGCGGCGACGGCCTTGCCCTCGTTCACGAGCCCGCTGACGAGCGCGCGCAGGTCGGACCGCTCGCAGACGCGCCCGTGCGTGAGGCCCGTGAGCGCGCCGATCGGGTTCGTCGACGCGTTGAAGATCACCTTGCGCCACTGCGGCCCGCGCGCGTCCTGCACCGCTCTCGTCGGCATGCCGCCGCGCGTGCACGCGTCGGCGAGCCGCTCGACGACCTCGAGCGGCGTGCGCTCGTCGTACGGCCCGAGCGTCGTGTCGCCCTTGACGTCCCACTGCACGTGACCCGGCTCGACGATCTTCCCCGCCGGGAACGTCGTGCCGCGGACCACGCGCTCGACGTGAGCGGCGAGCACCTCCTCGTTGCCGATGCCGTTCTGCACGGTCGCGACGTAGCCGCCCGCGAAAGCGTGCGCCGTCGCGGCGATCGCCGCCTCGGTGTGCATCGCCTTCGTCGCGACGACGCCGTAGTCGCAGGCGGGCAGCGCCGACGCGTCGGTCGTCGCCTGGAGTCGACCGAGGACCTCGCCGGCGCCGGTCAGCCGGAGCCCGTTCGCGTTGATCGCGTCGACGTGCGGCTGCGACGCGTCGTACGCCCACACCTCGACGTCGTCCAGCTGCGCGAGATTCGCGGCGAACAACGAGCCGACTGCACCGCAGCCGACGACACAGATCTTCACGAGTAGCTCTTCTCCTTCCCTCTGACGAGCGCGTACACAGTCTCCTGCAAGGGCACGGGCACGCCGTTCGCGCGCGCCGAGCGCACGAGCGAGCCGTTGATCAGCTCCACCTCCGTCGGCCGCCTCGCGCGGACGTCCTCGAGCATCGACGGCGAGTGCGCCGAGCCTCGCTGCGTCGCGAGCACGTTCATCTCCCACGGATCCTCGGCGAGCGTCACGCCTGCCGCCGCGGCGGCCGCCTTGCCCTCGTCCATCAGCGCGTGCACCAGGTCGCCCAGCGGCTCCGCGGCGAAGTGCGCGTCGTGCGGCAGGCCGGTGAGGGCCGCGACACCGTTCACGGTCGCGTTGAAGATCAGCTTCGACCACTGCGCCGGGCGAAGGTCGTCGAAGGCCTCTGCCTTGAGCCCGGCGGTGACGATCAGCTCGACGACGCGCCGCGCGTCGGCGGGTGTCGTGCCGCGGTTCGGCCCGACCCACGTCGCCGTGTCGAGGATGTACTCGACGTGGGCGTCGTCGTGCCGAGTGCCGCTCATGAACGTCACCGAGGAGAGCAGCGGCCAGTCGCCGTGCGCCGCGACGACGTCCTCCGCGCCGAGGCCGTTCTGGATCGTCATCACCGTGGCGCCCTCGAACTCGCCCTCGATCGCCGCCGCGACCTGCTCGAGGTCGCTCCCCTTGCAGGCGAGGATCACGAGGTCGGGGACGGGCAGGTCGGCCGGATCCGTCGCCGCGGTCACGCGGGCGGTGAAGTCGGCGCGGCCCGAGACGCGCAGCCCGCGGTTGAGCGCGGCCGCGTGCTCGGGACGGCGCACGAGCACGGAGACGTCGGTGACCCGCGCCAGATGGGCGGCGAGGAGCGAGCCGATCGTCCCCGCGCCTGCGACGCAGACGTTCACCGGCGCCGCCACCGGCCGAGCTCGCGGCCGCCGGTCAGGCCCGACGGCTTGAGGATGAGGACGAGCGCCATCACGGCGCCGACGGTGACGAGCCGCGTCCCGTTCGGGAGCGTCAGCCGGAAGCCGACGTCGACGGTGTTCTCCGCGTCGCCGAGGAACGAGTTGAGCGCGCTGATCGCGAGCGCGCCGACGACCGCGCCCCAGAGCGAGCCGACGCCGCCGAAGACGAGCATCGCCAGCGTCACGAAGGTGAGGTCGAGATAGAAGAGGTCGGGCGTCAGCAGGCCGAGCTCGTGGACGTAGAGCCCGCCTGCGAGCCCGGCGAGCGCGCCGCTGAGCGCGAACGAGAGCAGCCGCTGCCGGTAGACCGAGATGCCCGACGCCCGCGCCGCCGCCGGATCCTCGCGCGTCGCCCGCAGCATGCGCCCGTAGCGCGAGCGCTGGTACGCGTAGGCGGCGACGATCGCGATCAGGACGCCGACGAGGATCTCCCACACCGTCGCCTCCGGCACGCCGGTCGTCGTCTGCACGCCCGGCCCGATCTTCGACCAGTAGCTGAGGACGTTGTAGGTGATGCCGAGCACGGCGAAGGTCGCGATCCCGGCCGGGAGTCCGGAGAGCCGCATCAGGGGCAGGCCGACGACGAGCGCGTAGACGGCGCCGACCGCGGCGGCGAGCGCGAGCGACGACACGAGGCCGAGCTGCGCGTGCTTCAGCGGGCCGAAGAGATCGGGCATCGTGAAGTTCTTCGTGTCGGGATCGAGCGTGACGAGGCCGGCGAGGTAGGCGCCCGCCGCCACGAAGCTCACGTGTCCGAACGAGATCACGCCCGAGTTGCCGACGAACACGTAGAGCGCCACGACGATCCCGACCATGATCAGCGCGTTCTCGAACTCCGACTTGCGCGCGCTGCCGAGACCGCTCGCGATCGCCGCAGTCAGCACGACGAGGACCACCGGGCCGGCCAGCTCGAGCCAGCGCCTCATACCCGCTCCACCTGCTGCGAGCGCCACGAGCCGAAGAGCCCGCCCGGGCGCAGGACGAGCACGAGGATCACGAGCCCGTAGACGACGGACGGGAGGTACGAGCTGCTCGTCGAGGTCAGCACGTCGGAGAAGAGCCCGTAGACGAGGCCGACGACGAAGCCGCCGAGCGCGGCGCTCCACAGCCGGTCGAGCCCGCCGACGACGACGCCGACGAGCGCGAAGATCGTGATCTGCACGCCCATGTCGGGGGCGACGAACGGGTTGGAGACCGTGTAGAGCACGCTGACCGCGCCCGCGAGCAGGCCGGAGACGACGAACGACAGCAGGATGACGCGGTTGCCGCGCACGCCGAGGATGCGCGCGGTGCGGAAGTCGACGGCCGCCGCGCGGATGTGCAGGCCGGCCGACGTGCGCTCGAGCAGCGCCGCCGTGCCGAGCAGCAGGAGGATCCCGGTGACGACCGTGACGAGCGCGATCCACCGGATGTCGACGCCGGAGATCGTGAACGCGCCGTTCAGCGTTCCGAGGGTGCTGACCGCGCGGCCGCGCGAGCCGAACGCGAGCAGGTAGATCGCCTGCAGCAGGAACGAGACGGCGAAGGTCGCGACGAGCATCGTCGCGGGTGTGGCGCCGCTGCGGCGGAGCGGTCGGAACGCGACCAGCTCCTGCGCGAGCGCGAGCGCGACGACCGAGGCGAGACAGGCGACGATCGACGCCGCACGCGGCCAGCCGTAGGTGTACGCGAGCACGTACGCACCGCACGTGATCAGCTCGCCGTACGCGAAGTTGACGAGCCGCAGCACCCCGAAGACGAGACCGATGCCGACGGCCACGAGCCCGTAGAGCGCGCCGAGCTGGATCGCGTCGGCGATGCCCTGGCCCCAGTTGATCGACGCCAGCAGCGTCACGAGAGATACGCCGCCGTCAGCCGTTCGGTGTCGCCCGCGTCCTGTGGGCCGAGCGTCAGCCTGATCGTCCCGTTCGCGAGCACGTGCGTGCGGTCGGCGAAGGCGATCGTCAGCTGGGCGCGCTGCTCGACGAGCAGGATCGAGACGCCGTGGTCGCGGATCTGCGCG
>JBEQUF010000085.1:0-5171 GCA_040349295.1 Actinomycetota bacterium
TCCGCTGCGCGAGCGCGAGGCCGCGGTCGGTGTCGGTCGTGATGATCCCCGCGCTGAGGCCGTACGACGTCGCATTCGCACGCTCCACCGCCTCGTCGGCGCTCTCGACGACCTCGACGCCGAGCACCGGCCCGAACGTCTCCTCCTGCGCGAACTCCGCATCGGCCGGAACGCCGGCGAGGATCGTCGCGCAGTAGGTGTTCGTGGCCGCCACCTCGCCGCCGGCGAGCACCGTCGCGCCCTTCGCGACCGCGTCGTCGACGCGCCCCTTCACGATCGCGAGCGCGTCCTCGTTGATCAGCGGGCCGATGATCGTGTCCGGCTCCTTCGGGTCGCCCGCCTTGAGGCCGGCCGCCTTGTCGGCGAGGCGCTTCGTGAACTCGTCGGCGATCGAGCGCTCGACGATCACGCGCCGCGAGGACATGCAGATCTGCCCCTGGTGCAGGAAGGCCCCGAACGTCGTCGCGTTGACGGCGTACTCGAGGTCGGCGTCGCCGAGGACGATCAGCGGGTTGTAGCCGCCCAGCTCGAGCACGACGCGCTTCAGGTTGCGCCCCGCCGCCTCCGCGAGCCGGCGACCGGTCGCCGTCGAGCCGGTGAAGTTGATCCGGCGCACGGCGGGATGCGACGTGAAGGCGTCGCCGATCGGCCCCGCCTGGCCCGGCGCGTGGGTGACGACGTTGAGCACGCCGTCCGGCAGCCCGGCCTCGGCGAAGATCTCGCCCCAGAGCAGGCCGCCGACCCACGGCGACCACTCCGACGGCTTCAGCACGACCGTGTTGCCGAGCGCGAGCGGTGCGGCGATCGAGCGCGCGGAGAGGATGAGCGCGGCGTTCCACGGCGCGATCGCGGCGACGACGCCGACCGGCTTCCGGATGCCCATCGCGAACGCGCCGGTGTCGGACGGGATGATCGTGCCGATCGGCTGGTACGGCGTCGCCGCCGCCTGGCGGAAGAGGCCGGGCACGAAGCCCATCTGGAACATGCCGAACCCGAAGGTGCAGCCCGTCTCGCGCGCGAGCAGCGAGACCACCTCGTCGCGACGCTGCTCGAGCAGGTCGACCGCCTTGAGGAACACGCCCTGGCGGACCGCCGGCGGTGTCGCCGACCACGCTTCGAACGCCGCCGCAGCCGCGTCGATCGCAGCCGCGACGTCGTCCGCGCCGCCGGCCGGGACGAGCGCGACGGTCTCGCCGGTGAACGGATCCTTGTCCTCGAACGTCTCGCCGTTCGCAGCTCCGACCCACGTACCGCCGATGAACTGCTTGACCTCTGTTGGCTCTGTTGCGACCGCCATGGAGACTCCCTTCTCAGCCGATGCGGAGCACGGGCTTGATCGCGTCACCGGACTCCGCGTCGCGCACGGCCCGGTCGATGTCGTCGAAGTCGTAGTACGAAATCATGCGCTCCACCGGCAGGGCTCCGCGCCGCCAGAGCTCGAACAGCTGCGCCAGGAACTCCTTCGGCCGCGACTCGCCTTCGACGATGCCGCGGATCGTCCGGCCGGCGGTCATCACGAACGTGACGTCGAAGGACGCCTCCGTCCCGACCGCCGGCGCGCCGACGATGCCGCATGTCCCGAGCGGTGCGAGCACGTCGATCGCCTGCCGGATCGCGGCTGGCGAGCCGGTCACCTCGAGCGAGAAGTCCATCGTCGCGCCGACGACGTCGACCGGATCCTCGGTCGAGGCGTCGACGATCTGCGTCGCGCCGAGCTCGCGCGCGAGCTCGAGCCGCCGCGGCCGCAGGTCGACGGCCACGATCTTCGTGCAGCCGACGGCGCGTGCCGCCATCACCGCGGCGAGCCCGACCGCGCCGGCGCCGAAGACGGCGAACGAGCTGCCGGCCTGCGGGCGCAGCGCGTTCAGCACCGCGCCCGCGCCGGTCTGGATGCCGCAGCCGAACGGCGCGGCGATCTCGAACGGGACGTCGTCGGGGAGGAGCACGAGATTCCGCTCGCGCGCCACCGCGTGCGTCGCGAACGACGACTGGCCGAAGAAGTGCGCGTGCACGTCGCCGAGCACGCTCGACGTGTCCTCGGGCCGCGCGGCCGCGAAGTTGTGCTCGAAGAACGCGTGGCAGTACACCGGGAGGCCGCGCTCGCACGCCGGGCAGGCGCCGCAGAAGTCGTAGCTCATGCCGACACGGTCGCCCGGCGCGAACTCCGTCACGGCCTCGCCGACCGCCTCGACGACGCCTGCGCCCTCGTGCCCGAGCACCGCAGGGAGCGGCACCGGGAGCCACTGGTCACGGCAGATCAGATCGGTGTGGCAGATCCCGGCGGCGACGACGCGGACGAGCACCTCGTCGGCGCGCAACGGGCCGAGCTCGAGCTCGCGCAGCTCGAACGGGCCGCCCTTCTGCTCGACGACGGCGGCTTTCACCGGCGCAGCCGGTAGCCGACCGGCAGCAGCTGGATGGTGAACCGCTCCTGCACAGCGCCCCAGAGCCCGCGCGGCAGGAAGAGCGCGACGCCGATTGCGATCCCGCCGACGACGACGTAGTACCAGACCCCGAGCTGGCTCGACGTGTACGTCTGCAGGAGGAACAGCACGATCGCGCCGAGGATCGGGCCTTCGAACGTGCCGAGCCCGCCGACGAGCACCATGAAGATCATCTTCGCCGTCCAGTTGACGCCGAAGACGGAATCCGGACCGAGCGGCAGGATCGAGAGCTGCCACGCGAGGATGATCGTCCCCGCCGCCGTGCAGCCCGCGCCGGCGAGCACGAAGAGCACGCCCTTGCCGAGCAGGACCCGCACGCCGAGCGACCGTGCGGCGTCCTCGTCGTCCCGGATCGCCTGCAGCGACGTTCCGATCCGGCTCCGCAGCAGCAGGAACAGGACGACGAGCAGCACCGCCGCGAAGCCGAGCGCCGCCCAATACGTGTCGTGGAGCCGCTGCGTCGGCGAGTAGCGCAGGTTGAAGGCGAGCACCGCCGACGTCCCGGTGCCGCCGCCGAGCGTCGCGTCGAGCGAGACGAGGATCGCGAACGCCTCGGCGACGACCGACATGCCGATCGCGAACGCGCCGCCCCGGAGCCAGAGCATGACCGCCGCCATCGGGATCGAGACCGCGGCGCCGATCGCCGTCGAGACGAGCATCGCGACGTACGGGTTGAGCGAGTGCTGCACCGAGAAGAAGACGACGCCGTACGCCCCGATGCCGATGAACGCCTGCTGCCCGACCGATACGAGCCCGCCGTAGCCGGCGAGCGCGTTCCACATGATCGCGAGGATGACGAGGAAGAAGAGCTGGATCAGGTTGTTGAGCGAGTTCTCGCTCAGCGCCAGCGGCGCGAACGCCAGCAGCGCGAGCAGCGCGGCGAGCGCGCTCGTGAACGAGATCGACACGGGCGTCCAGCGCTCGACGCGGGCGGCGACCGCGCTCATGCGGCGGCTCCTCTCGGCAGCAGGCGCAGGCCGCCCGCCTGCAGGACGGCGCGCAGGATGAGCACCGCGAGGAAGACGACGTGGCCGCCCAGCGCGAAGTACTGCACGTCGATCTGCGCGCCGACCGTCTGCGCGACGCCGAGGACGATGCCGCCGAGCAGTGTGCCCCAGAGCGAGCCGAGGCCGCCGATGACGACCGCCTCGAACGCGTAGATGAGCTGGGTCGGGCCGGAGAACGGATCGAAGGCCGACCGCATGGCGTAGAAGACGCCGGCGAGGGCCGCGGTCGCGACGGCGATCGCGGTGGCGACCGCGTAGACGCGCCGCGCGTCGACGCCGAGCAGCTCCGCCGTGTCGGCGTCGGCGGCGGTCGCCCGCAGCTCGCGGCCGAGCTGCGTCCGTCGGAGCAGGACGTGCAGCCCGCCGAGGACGCCGATCGCGAGCGCCAGGATCAGCGCGTCGAACCACGGCACCGTGAAGTGGGACGAGATCCGCCAGCTCGCCGTCCCGATCCGCCCCGACGGCAACGAGTGCACGTCCGGCGAGAAGAACCGCTCGAGCATGTTCGCGATCACGATCAGCAGGCCGAACGTCGTCAGCAGCGGCACGAGCTCGCCGCCGCGCAGGCTCCGCTCGAGCACCGTCAGCTGCAGCACGTACCCGACGACGAGCGCACCGGGCAGGACGATCACGAGCGACAGGTACGTCGACATCGACGTGTGCTCGGTCAGGAGGAACGCCATGTAGGCGCCGACGAGCGCGATCGAGCCGTGTGCGAGGTTGATGATCCGCATCACGCCGAACATGAGCGACAGGCCCGTCGCGAGCAGCGCGTACAGCCCGCCGAGCAGGACCCCGTGCAGGACGGCGTTCGCCCAGTTCACGCGGCGGCTCCTCGCCGAAGCCCGAAGTACGCGTCCGTGACCTGCTCGCGGGTCAGCTCGCCGGCCGCACCCTCGAGGACGAGCCGGCCTTCGAGCATGCAGACGACGCGCGAGGCGACGGAGAGCGCGCGCCCGAGATCCTGCTCGACGAGCACGATCGTCGTGTCGGTCTCGAAGAGCGGCTGCAGCGCCTCGTAGACGCCGTCGACGGCGACCGGCGCCAGGCCGAGCGAGACCTCGTCGAGCAGGAGCAGGCGCGGGTTCGTCAGCAGCGAGCGAGCGATCGCCGCCGCCTGCTGCTGGCCGCCGGACAGGCTCGCCGCACGCTGCCGCCGGAGCGGCGCGAGCAGCGGGAACGTCTCGAGCACGCCGTCGACGGTCCACCGGCCCTTTCGGCCCGCTGCCGCGGCGACGCGGAGGTTCTCCTCGACGGTCAGGTCGGGGAACAGGCGCCGCCCTTCGGGGACGAGCGCGACGCCCAGCTTGACGCGGCGATGCGGCGAGAGGCGGGTGATGTCCCTGCCGTCGAAGACGATCCTGCCCGCACTCGGGCGGTGCGCGCCGGCGATCGTGCGCAGCAGCGTCGTCTTGCCGGCGCCGTTCGCGCCGATCAGCGCCAGCGTCTCGCCCTCCCGCACCTCGAGGTCGACGTCGCGCACCGCGTGCAGCAAACCGTGCCGCGCCTCGAGACCCTCCACCCGGAGCAGCGTCATGCGGCGCTCCCGAGGTAGGCGTCGATGACGCGCGCGTCGCGCATCACGTCCGCGGGCGGGCCGTCCGCGATCACGCCGCCCTGGTCCATGCACACGAGCCGCCCCACCACCTGCACGCGCACGTGGACGATGTGCTCGATCCAGACGATCGCGATCCCCCGCGCATGCAGTTCCTTGATCGTC
>JBEQUF010000057.1:0-5033 GCA_040349295.1 Actinomycetota bacterium
GGGGTGTAGCCCTCGCCGAGCGTGACGATGTGCTCGTCGTCGGCGGGGAGCAGCTCCTTGTAGCGCCACATCGACGGCTCGCGGCCGGCGTAGACCGACCGGTCGACCACGCGGGCGACGGCGTCGAGGTCGTAGTTCGTGATCAGGTTCGACGGCTTCCCCGCCTCGGCGCAGCGCGGGCAGCCGAAGTAGTTGCGCCCGGGCGGGTACTCGGTGCCGCAGCGGTGGCAGGTGAGGCTGACGACGCGGCCCACGACTAGCCCACCCGCTCGATCGTCCGCGGCAGCTCGGTGATCATCTCGTGCCCGTCCTCGCGCACGATCACCGTGTCCTCGATCTGGATGCCGAGGAAGCCGATCTCGTAGTACGGGGTCTCGACCTCGAAGGTCATCCCCGCCTCGAGCACCGTCTCGTCGCCGGGCGCGAGCAGGCAGCCGTCGTAGACCTCGAGACCGACCGCGTGGCCGACGTGGTTTCGCTTGTACTCCGGCACGCCGGCCTCCTTCACGCCCTCGACGGCCTCGTGGAAGATCTCGCGCGCCGTCACGCCCGGACGCATCGCCGCCATCGCGCGCTCCTCGCCGGCGGCCATCGCGTCGTAGATCGCCTGCGCCCTCGGGTCGACGTCGCCGCGGAATGCATAGAGGCGCGCGATGTCGCTGCAGTAGCCGCCGACGCGGCAGCCGACGTCGAAGCGGATGATGTCGCCCTCCTTCAGCACGCCGTCCTGGACGGCATGGCCGCCGGTCGCGGCGCGACGCGTGAACGTGATCTCGTTCGCGAGCGTCCCCGCCCCGCCGCCGACGACGCTCATCCGGAACTCGCGGATCAGGTCCTCCTCCTGCACGCCGACGGCCGCGATCGCGAGCGCCGCCTGGATCGCCTCCTCCGTCAGACGGAGCGACTGCGTCAGGCGCTCGATCTCCTCGGGCGTCTTCACGAGACGGATGCGGCGGATCAGTGCGAACGCCGGCACGAGCTCGAGACCGGGGAGCCGCTCCGACACGGCGGCGACGAGCTCCGGCGACATGCCGCGCTCGTCGTAGCCGACCCGCGCCGAGGCGAGCCCGGCCTCCTCGATCCCGGCCACGAGCGCCTCGAGCGCGTTCGGCCGGCCCGGCGTGTCGACGACCCAATGCTTGACCCAGGCCTCGTGCTCGTCGAGCTCCGCGTCGGCGTCGACGTAGCGCGTGAACGACCCGAAGTGGACGATGCGCGCCCCCGGCGGACAGACCTGGCGGATCTGCCCCATCTCACCGAGCCCGGCGACGAGGACCGGCGCGTCGTACTCGCCGCGCGGCGCGATCGCGAACACGTTCGTCGTGTACTTGCTGACCACGTGCCCGGTCGGCTCGAGACCGCCGCTGAGATAGAGCAGGTTCTCCGGCGTCGCGCCGATCAGGCCGGCGAGATCGTTCGCGTCCAGCTCCCGGTCGGCGACCGTCGTGTTCACGAGCACGCCACGGTGGTTCGTCATATGTCTCTACTCCTCGATCCTGATGATGTCGCGGTCGAGCCTGGTCAAGACCGCAGGTCCGTCGTCGCCGACGAGGACGGTGTCCTCGAGCTGCAGGCCGCCGAAGCCGAGCACCATGTACGGCAGCTCGACCTCGAGGAACATGCCGCTCTCGACGATCGAGATGTCGTCGGCCGAGATCATCGCGCCGTCGTAGATCTCGAGCCCGATCGAATGCCCGATGTGATGCCGGCCGTACGGCTCGAGCCCCGCGGCACGCGTCGCCTCGACGCCGATGCGGAACACCTCGGCGAACGCGGTGCCGGGCCGGATCGCATCGATCGCGGCCGTCTCGCCCTCCTGCAGCGCGCGGTACTTCGCCGCCACCGACGCGTCGACCTCGCCGCGGTACAGGAACGTGCGGGCGATGTCGCTGTAATAGCCGTCGAAGCGACAGCCGCCGTCGAAGCGGATGAGGTCGCCCTCCTGGAGCTCGGCGTCGTGCAGCCCCGGGTTGCCGAGACCGCCCCGGCGGCCGAAGCTGAAGTCGATTGCGACCGTCACCCCGCCCCCGAGCGCGACGACGCGCGCGAACTCGCGCATCATGTCGCTCTCGGTGACACCGGGCGCGGCGATCGCGACGGCGGCCTCGATCGCGTCTTCGGTCAGCTCGAGCGAGCGGGTCAGGCGCTCGAGCTCGCTCGGGCTCTTGACTGCGCGGATCGAGCGGAAGACGTCCGAGGCGGGAACGAGCTCGAGCCCCGGCAGCAGCCGCCGCACCTCGGCGACCTGCTGCGACGGCAGTCCCTGCTCGTCGTAGCCGACGCGGCCGCGCGCGAGGCCGGCGTCCGACAGCGCCTGCGCGAGCGCGCTCGTCGAGCTCGGCTCGGCCGGCGTCTCGAGCACGTGCCGCCGGATCCACTCCTCGTGCGGTGTCAGCTCGACGCCCTCGGCGACGTACTTGAAGATCGACCCGTACAGCACCGCGCGCGTTCCGGGCGGACAGGAGTCCGCGATCGCCGGCGCGTCGCCGAGCGCCGCCGCGACGACCGGCTCGCGCAGTGCCGCGCGCGAGACGACGGCGAACACGCGGGCGGCGTAGCGGTTGAGGAGGAACGACGCGCTCTGCAAACCGCTCGTGTAGTGGACGTTCTCCGGCGTCGACGCCACGAGACCGTCCAGCTCGCGTGCGTCGAGCTGCCGGGCGGCGCGCTCGAGGTTCAGGTGTGCAGTCACGTGTGGTCGAAGCTCGCGGGCGGGCGGCACGGGGAGGGTCTCCCGTGCCGCCGGCGCCCACGTCGGTTACGCCTGATAGGCGTGGTAGTAGTTCGGCACGAGGTCGAACGGGTTCTGGGGCATGCCCTTCCAGTCCTTGCGCTTCACCTGCCAGTTGGTCGGGATGAAGAGCGGGATGAACGGGACGTCGTTGATCAGGATCTTCTGGACCTTCGACCAGTTCGCCTTCAGCTTCTTCGGGTCGTCGGTCGAGGCGATCTGGTTCATCAGGGAGTCGAACGTCGGGTTCGAGTAGCCGCCGTTGACGCCGCGCGGGTACTCGTAGCCCGTCCCCCACTGGCGGCGTGCCTGGAAGATGTAGTCGGGCGTCTGCGCCGCGCCCGTCCACGCCCACAGGTCGGCGCCGTTCGGATCCTGGATCGAGGCGTAGAACGCAGCCGTCGACGCCATCGCCTGGATCTTCAGGTCGATGCCCAGCTCCTTGAGGTTCTGCTGCCAGACGCTCGCCATGTCGGCCTGGTACGGCACGTACGCCGGCAGGATCAGGAACGTCGCGCTGAAGCCGTTCTTGTGATCCGACTGCGCCATGTACTGCTTCGCCTTCGTCATGTTCTGCTTGAGCACCGGCATGCTCTTGTCGAAGTACGGGAAGTCGGTGTACAGGTGGCCCCGCGCGACCGAGCCCGCTCCCTGCAGCGAGCTCTTGATGAAGCCGGCGCTGTCGAACGCCCACATCATCGCGCGACGCACGTTCACGTCCGCGAGCGGCCCCGAGAACCGGCAGCCCGCGAACTGCGCGCCCGGCGCCTGCACGTAGTGCACCAGGATGTCCGAGTCGGCCCGCAGCGCCTTGAGGTTGGCCGTCGCGATGCCGTTCGCGATGTCCGCCTCGCCGTTCTGGAGCATGAGTGCCCGCGTCGCCGGGTCGGCTGCGACGTCGACGACGACGGAGCTGACGTGCTTGCCCTTCCAGCCGCCCCAGTAGCCGTTCCACTTCTGCATCGTCGTGCTCGAGCCCTTGATGCGGTTGACGATCTGGTACGGGCCGGTGCCGACGATGTTGTTCGCCGCCCACGCCTGGCCGTAGTCGTTGTTCTGGACGTGCGCGTTCCACGCCGTCGGGCTGATCATCAGCATCAGCGCAAGCGGATAGACGAACGCCGCGTTCGGCGCAGCGAGCGTGAAGCGCAGCGTGTGCGCGTTGAGCGCCGTGACCGACTTGATGCTCGTCGTCCCGCCGATGCGTCCCGCAGGCACGAGGTTCAGCGCGAGGATGCGGTCGAAGTTCGCCTTCGCAGCCTGCGCGTTGAACGGCGTCCCGTCCTGGAACTTCACCCCCGGCTGGAGCGTGAAGTCCCACACGGTCGCATCGGCGTTGTGCTTCCAGCTCTTCGCGAGGCGCGGCGCCGCGACCACGCCCTTCGACGTGACCTGATAGTCGACGAGAGCCTCCGCCGGCCCGCGACACAGGTTGAAGGAGTACGAGGCATCCGGGCTCGCATGCGGGTCGAGCGTCACGGCGTCGGCGCCGTCGACGAACACCAGCTGGGCCGCAGCCGCGCCGCGATGGTCGATGCGCCGAACGGCCGCGAGCGCACTGCCGCTGCCCGTGATCTGCGCCAGGAACGGCAACGAGATCCCGAGCGCCAGCCCGCGCTCGAGCAGCTGCTTGCGGTCGAGCATCCGTTCGCCCGCATCGCCGATCCCTCCGAGATCGGCATCGAGAGCGCGAAATCCGCGCTCGTCATCACCCGACATACTCACCTCCGGTGCCAGCGGTTTCGAGAGCAATTCGAATGAGCTCGGACCGCCCTGCCCTCCCGTCCGGGCGCCGAGGTTGCGGGATCGTAACTTGGCGCATGGTATATCATGTTTGGTACAGCCCTGCAACGCCGCCACCCCGGCGCAGCGGGTCGATCACGCCCCGGGCGAAGGCGCGGATGCCGTCCTCGACCGTCTCGCCGGCCGGCGGATGCGGGACGAAGGTGACGTGCGAGACGCCGAGCGCGGCGATCGCGGCAACTCGCTCGAGGACGTCGGGACCCGTCCCCGCCCAGCTGAACGCGTCCACGAGCTCGTCGGAGACGAGGTGTGCCGCCGCGTGCGCGCGATCCCGGTTGCGCTCCTGGATGACGGCCGCCAGCGCGTCGGGGATCTCGACCCCGACGGCGTCGACGAAGCTCCGGTCAGGATGGCTCGACGCGAGGAGCCGGGCGATCATCGGCCGCAGCGCGTCGCGGGCGCGGACCGGGTCGTCGTCGACCCAGCCGTCGACACGGCTGATCAGCGTCAGGTCCGAGACGCTGCGACCCGCGCGCTCCGCCCCCGCCGCGACCCGGCC